>NZ_DASYHS010000037.1:0-14156 GCF_035998295.1 Arenibaculum sp.
GCTGCGCGAGCGCCGGCCACGATGACGCCGGTCAGGCCGCCGCCCCGTCGTCGAGCGCCTGCCGGATCGCCCGTTCGAGCGTCTCGGGGACGAACGGCTTCGGCACGACGGGCCCCAGATCGGCCAGGCCGCGCCGGTCCAGGTCGGTCGCGAAGGCACTGACGAAAACGACCGGCAGCCCGAACCGCGTGCGGATCCGTCGGGCTGCCGCCACGCCGTCGCTGAGGCCGAGGCGGATATCCATCAGGACGAGGTCGGGGCGCCGCGCTTCGACCTGGCTGAACGCGT
The DNA here is from genome assembly GCF_035998295.1 of Arenibaculum sp. Classification (NCBI taxonomy): domain Bacteria; kingdom Pseudomonadati; phylum Pseudomonadota; class Alphaproteobacteria; order Rhodospirillales; family Azospirillaceae; genus Arenibaculum; species Arenibaculum sp. The sequence continues at coordinate 289 of NZ_DASYHS010000037.1, forward strand.
CGGCCGCCGACGTCGCGTAACCTTCGAGCACGTGACCGAGGGCGATGACCGTTTCGCCGAGATCGAGGGCGACGATGGGTTCGTCCTCCGCGATGAGAATGCGGGCTGCTCTATGCATCGGGTGGATGATCGTCCGAATGGGGTACGCCGCGTCAACGGCTCCCTGGGCACTTTGTTCCAAGGAGGGCGGCGTGGCCTTCCTCCGGTTTACGGGTACCCCCATAGCGGGCCTGGATATGGGGTCCCGGCATGCTAAAACTGGATTCTGGACGGAAGCGGTTCCACGCGGCCATGCGCATCTACCAACGACAGCTCTACGAGCATCTGCCCTATCTTCGGCGATATGCCCGCGCGCTCACCGGCGCCACCGAGCAGGGTGATGACCTCGTGCTGGGGTGCATCGAGGCGGCGTCGATGGCGCCGCAGCGTTTTGGCGTGCCCAACGGATCGCGGGCACCACTCTATGCGCTGCTGAACCTCCTGTTCGACCGCAGGGGCGAAGGACGTCCTCATCAGACGGATCACCCGATCGAACGTGCCCTCGCGCGGCTCGTCGAGCGGGAAAGGCGGCTCTACCTTCTGGTCGCGCTGGAGGACCTGCCGCTCACCGAAGCGGCACGGGTCGTCGGCCTCGACGCCGAGGCCGCTTGCCTCGCCCTCGCGCGTGCGCGCGACGTCCTTCGCAGCGCGCTGACGGCACGTGTCCTCGTCGTCGAGGACAACGTGTTCGCTGCGCTCGATCTCGCCAGAACGATCACCGGGATGGGCCACGAGGTCTGCGGGCCGGCGGCGACCGAACGGGAGGCACTGGCGCTCGTGAACGCCGAGAACCCCACCCTGGCCATGCTGGACGTCCGCCTCGGGCGCGGCGAGAACGGCATCGTCGTCGCGCAGAAGCTGCGCGACGCGTTCGGGTTGCCGGTCATCTTCGTGACCGGTTGCCCGGGCGAGATAGATCGGCTCGGCATCACGCATATGGGGCCCGTCATCACGAAGCCCTTCACGGCGCAGACCGTGCAGCGGGCGGTCGCGGATGCCGTCTTCTCGCCGCGGCCGCCCGAACCGTCCCCGGCCGTCCTGCACTGAACGGCCGCCTCGCCCGGTCGCCTCGGCTGCGTCAGCGTGCCCGTCTACGGGTGACGGCCCGATAGATCGCCAGCAGGATCATCGCGCCGATCACGGAAGCGATGAAGCCGGCTCCGTCGTTGGGGCCGTACCAGCCGACCGCCTGGCCGAGGAACGTCCCTACGAAGGCGCCGGCGATACCGAGCAGCAGGGTCATGATGATGCCGCCGGGGTCGCGCCCGGGCATCAGCAGCTTGGCGACCGCTCCCACGACCAGCCCGATGATCAACGTCCAAAGGATTCCCATGGTGGATCATTCCCTCAAAATGGCATGCGCACCGCAGGCAACGTACGACGGCTGCCGCCGTTCCGCCAGGAACGGCTGCGGGGACCGGTTGTTGAGGGCCGAACCGGGAGCGAAGGCGGGAGGAACGGGCGCATGACCACGGTCGGCATCTCGGGGTCGTATGGCGGCCTCAATCTCGGCGACGAGGCCATCCTCGCCTCCGCGACCGCGCAACTGCGCATGGCGATACCCGGCGTCGAGGTGATCGCCTTCTCGCGCAACGCGGAACACACCCGGCGCAACCACGACGTCGACAGGGCGATCAATGCCCGGACCGCCCTGCGCGACCAGATCCTTCCCGAGGTGAAGCGCCTCGACCTCCTGCTGCTGGGCGGCGGCGGCATCCTGTACGACACCGAAGCCAAGACCTATCTGCGCGAGGTGGTGATGGCCCAGGAACTGGGCGTGCCGACCTTCGCCTTCGCGATCGGCATCGGCCCCCTGAAGGACAAGGAGGAGCGCGACGCCGTTCGCGACGGGCTGAACCGCATGGCCGGCATCACCGTGAGGGAGATCACGGCGAAGCGTCTGTGCGAGGAGATCGGCGTCACGATGCCCGTGAAGGTCACCGCGGACCCGGCGCTGCTGCTCGACCCGGAACCGTTCACCGACGACATGCTGAACCGGGAAGGCATCCCGGACGATGCGCGGCTGATCGGGATGTCGGTCCGCGAAGCGGGTGCCGCCGCGCCCGGGCTCGAGGGTGCCGCTTACCACGACCTGATCGCCACCACCGCCGACTACATGGTCCGGCGCTATGACGCACGCGTGGTCTTCGTGCCGATGGAGCGCGCCGACCTGCGCGAGATCCATCGCGTCCTCTCGCGCATGGGCGACCCGAAGCACGCGCACATCCTGAAGGCGGAATACCGGCCTCGCCAGATCCTGGGCCTGATGGGCCGGTTCGAGATGGCCGTGGGCATGCGGCTGCATTTCCTGGTCTTCGCCGCTCTCTCGGGCGTTCCCATGATGGCGCTGCCCTATGCGCCCAAGGTGATGGATTTCCTGACCAGCCTGGACGTCGAGCAGCGGACGGCCGTCGAGGAGGCGCATGCCGGCGCCTTCCTCGCCGACCTCGACCGCTTGTGGGACAACCGCGACGCCCAGCTCGCAGCCGTCGCCGACCGCCTGCCCAGGCTCCGGGCCCTCGCCAGCCGCACCGTCCCTCTGGCGGCGGGCGTCATCGGGCTGGGCCAGGGAACCGACGACGTACAGGACCGCACGGGAGAAGACCTTGCCGGTACTCCGATCGCCTATTGAAACCGTCCGCGAGGACCTGCCCGGACGCACCGCCCTCGTCGCCGCGCATTGCGACGTCCTCGTGGTCGGGGGCGGGCCGGCGGGCATGGGAGCGGCACTCGGCGCCGCCTGGGCGGGAGCCGACGTCGTGCTGGCCGAGCGATACGGCTTCCTCGGCGGGAACCCGACGGTGGCTCTCGTCAATCCGCTGATGTCGTGGCACACCCAGTCCGCCGACCAGCGGAACCAGGACCTCACCCGCCTGCTGCCGCAGGACCACGGCCCCGGGGATCCGGTGGTCGCGGGGGTGCTGAGGGTGTTCCTGGAGCGCCTGCTCGCCGCCCGGGGAGCCGATGCCCCGACGCTCGAGACGGGCTTCACGGTTCCCTTCGACCCCGAAACCTACAAGGGCGTGGCGCTCGAGCTGATGGACGAGGCCGGCGTGAAGCTCCTTTTCCATGCCTTCGCCTCTGGGGTCGCCGGCCCTGCCCGGCGGCCGCACGGGATCGTGCTCGAAAGCAAGTCCGGGCCGCTGGTGGTACGGGCCCGGATGCTGGTCGACTGCACGGGCGATGGGGACGTGGCGGCGGCGGCGGGAGCGCGGTTCGACGTCGGGCGCGAGGGGGATGGCCGCGTTCAGCCGATGACGCTGATGTTCCGGATCGTGAACTTCGACCGGGACCGTTTCGCCGCCTACATCCGCGAGAACCCGACCCAGTGGCGCGGAGTGCACGGGCTCTGGGACCTCGTCGCGCAGGCGACCGAGGCCGGAGACCTGGATCTCCCGCGCGAGGACATCCTGTTCTTCGCGACGCCGCACCGGGACGAGCTGTCGGTCAACTGCACGCGGGTCACCGAGGTGCTCGGCACGGACGTGTTCGACCTCAGCCGGGCGGAGTTCGAAAGCCGCCGGCAGATGCGCCAGATCGCGAACTTCTTTCGCAAATACGTTCCCGGCTTCGAGAACGCCTACGTCGCGCAGAGCGGGGTCGCCATCGGAGTGCGCGAGACGCGCCGCATCCTCGGCGACTACGTCCTGACCGCGGACGACGTGCTGGGAGCCGCCCGGTTCCCCGATGCGATCGCGCGCGCCAGCTATCCCGTCGACATCCACAACCCGACCGGCAAGGGAACCGTATTGCGCCGCCTGCCGCCCGGTAGCTGGTACGAGGTGCCCCTGCGCTGCCTGCTGCCCGAGGGGATCGACAACGTGCTGGTCGCCGGGCGCTGCATCAGCGGCACGCACGAGGCCCATTCAAGCTACCGCGTCACGCCGACCGCCATGGCGACCGGGCAGGCTGCCGGGATCTGCGCCGCGCTTGCCGCGCGCGACGGGTGCGCACCGCGTTCCGTCGCCGTCGGCGAGGTCCAGGAGGAGATCCGCCGCCAGGGCGGGGTCGTCTAGGCGCGCCGCCTCACCCGGGATCACCCGTAAGGCGGGGCCGCCGCGATCCCGACCGGCCGTTCGGGTAGCCGGAACGCCGCCCGCGGCGCCCCGGCCCGGGCAACCGGCCGGGCGGGTACTGCCGATGGAGATTGCGGAGCGGATGAGCCTATCCGGCATTCACGTGTTTAGCCTGATGGTGCACTCAGCACGGAGCCCGCCCCGTTGCGTCCGTTGTCATCCATCGGCCCATTGTTGCCAAACGGTACACTCCGTCTGGTCCGGGCGGCCGGCCGCAAGCCATTCGTCCGGGGCGTGCTGGTCCTGGCCGGCGGGACGGCGGCGGCCCAACTGCTGACCGCAGCCGCTTATCCGATCCTGGTCCGCCTGTTCGATCCCGAGGAGTTCGGGCTCTTCGCCTTGTTCAGCGCCATCAGCATAACTTTCGCGGGGGTCGCGAGCTGGCGCTACGAGTACGCCATCGTGCTCGCAAGAACGCAGGAGGAGGCCGTCAACCTTCTGGCGCTCGCGATGCTTCTCGTCTTCCTGACCGCGATCGTGGGAGCAAGCGGGGTCATAGCGTTCCTGGGGCCCGAGCTCCTGCGGCTGCTCGATGCCGAAGCGATCATGGACTATCTCTGGCTGCTGCCGCTGACGGCTTCGACCTGGATATCCAGCTACGTCCTGACGTTCTGGGGAACGCGCGAGGGCACCTTCGCCTTGATCTCGCTGTCGCAGATCTGGCGGTCGCTCGGGACGGTCGTCGTCCAGGTCGGCGCCGGGCTCCTGCAGCTCGGCGTGTTCGGGTTGATCCTCGGAATGGCGCTCGGATCGGTGTCGGCGGCACTGGTCCTGCTGCACCAGTTCAAGGGCCGCTGGCGCTCCATGGCGCTGACGGTCGAATGGCGGGAAATGGCACGCCTCGCACGCGTGCATCGGGATTTCCCGCTCTACAACACGCCGACCTCGGTGCTGAACTCCACCGCGGTGACCATCCCGGTATTTCTGCTGGCACCCCTGTTCGGCCCGGCGGTGGCCGGCCTCTACTGGTTCACCGACCGCCTGCTGGAAATGCCGATGAGCATGGTCGGCAACGCGGTCCGCCGCGTCTTCTATGCCGATGCCGCGGACAGGTTCCGGGAGGACGGGGCGCTCTTCGTCCCCTTGCTGCGCACCATGGCCTTTCTGGCCGCGCTGGCCCTTCCGGCGGCGGCGGTGACCATTCTCGCCGGCCCGCAACTATTCGCGATCGTCTTCGGCCATGCCTGGCGCGAGGCGGGTGTCTTCGCGCAGTGGCTCGTCCTTTGGTGGACGTTCCGGTTCATCGCCGTCCCGGTCCATATGCTGGTTCCGCTCCTGGGCCTCCAGCGGACCTTCTTCCTGCTGGAGCTGGGCACGTTGCCGCCGCGCGTGGCGGTGCTGCTCCTGGCCGCGGCCCATGCGGATGCCCTGGCCGCAGTCGCCGCCTATTCTTTCGTCGGGATCATCTCGAGCCTGGCCTGTATCGCCGTCGTCATCCTTCGTGTCCGGCGCCACGACGCGGCCCTGTCGGCTGGAACCGCGTTGGCGGTGCGACCCTGAGGAAGGAAGACGGCCATCCGTACCCGAATCCGGAGATCGTCCATGCAGCACAGTCCGTCCGCAAGAGACATCGCAGCCCCGGTTCCGGCCAGCCCGTCGGCCGTCATGGGCCGTACCTCCAGCGACGGCGCCGACGCATGCGTCATGGGCGACATCAACATGGTGCGCCCGCTCGGCCTGGCCGGCATCTCCTGCGCGGTCGTTACCGGTGCCGACGATCCGACCCTCGACTCGCGCTTCAGCCGGCCGGCTTTCTATTGGAGCGACTTCGAGAACGACCAGGCCGGGCTGCTGGAGGCGCTGATGGGGTTCGGGGCCGCCCGGCGCGGCCGGCCGGTGCTGTACTACCAGCAGGACACGCAGCTCCTGCTGATCTCGCGGCACCGCCGGGTGCTGTCGGAGGTATTCCGGTTCGTGCTGCCGGACGCCGACCTGGTGGAAGACCTGGTCGACAAGGCGCGGTTCCAGCAGCTTGCCGAGCGTCTGGGCCTGCCGGTTCCTGCGACCAGGCGCATCCGCCCTGCGCCGGGAGCGCCGTTCCCGGATCTGGGGCTACGATACCCGGTGATCCTGAAGCCGCTGACGCGGCTGCGGTCGTGGGACCTGCTAGGCGGCGAGGGCAAGGCGCTGCGGGTCGACGGCCCGGACGAGTTGCGCACGCTGTGGCCCCGGCTGACGGAAGCGGGCATGGACCTGCTGGCCCAAGAGTTGATACCGGGGCGGGAGACCCGGATCGAGAGCTATCACGTCTACGTCGATGCCCGGGGACGCGTCGCCGGGGAGTTCACCGGGAGGAAGATCCGGACCTTCCCGCGAGCCTACGGTCACAGCACCGCCCTCACCATCACGGACATCGACGGCGCCGCAGCGGACGTGGCGGCGCTCGGCCGTGAGCTGGCGGCCAGATTGAACCTGCGGGGCGTGGCCAAGTTCGACTTCAAGCGCGCTCCGGACGGCACGCTCCGCCTGCTCGAAGTGAATCCCCGTTTCAACCTCTGGCATTATCTGGGAGCCGTCGCGGGGGTCAATCTGCCGGCGCTCGTGCATGCGGATCTGATGGGCCTGCCCAGGCCGCCGACGGCTCGCGCGCGGCCGGGCGCCTGCTGGTGCAATCTTCGCAAGGACCGGGTTGCCGCGAAGGAGGAGGGAATATCCCTGACGAGCTGGGCGGCCTGGGCCCTGCGGTGCGAGGCGAAGGCGCTGTCCCTCGACGATCCGATGCCGTTCCTGCGCAACTTGCTGCGGCGCGTTCTTCCAGGGGGCCGGCACCGGTGAGATATGCGATCCTTTCGGACGTACATTCCAACCTGGAAGCGTTGCGGGCCGTCCTCGACGCCATTTCCGGCGAGGACGCCGGTCGCATCGTGTGCCTCGGCGACATCGTGGGGTACAACGCCGACCCGGGTCCGTGCGTGAGCCTGCTCCGCGAGGCCGGGGCGCATTGCGTGGCGGGAAACCACGATCGCGCCGTGACGGGACAGATCACGACCGACGGCTTCAATCCCCTGGCCGCCAGGGCGGTCGCCTGGACGCGCGGGCAACTCGGCGCGGAGGCGATGGATTTCCTGCGCGGGCTTCCGTTGAAGGCGAGCTTCGGCAGCGATCTCGTCGCGGTCCACGGTGCACTGCATCCGGACGTCGGATGCGAACTTGTCCGCCTCGACAGCGACGAGCGCCGTCGCTTGAGCTTCGAGGCCCTGGTCGAGCACCCGTCCGGCAGCCGGATCTGCGCTTTCGGGCACACGCACCGGCCAGGCATCCACGAATATCGGCATGGAACGACGCTGACCCACGCCGGCGACGAGGTGATCATGCGCGAAGGTGCCCATTATCTCGTCAACCCCGGCACGGTGGGTCAGCCGCGGACGGGCGATGACCGGGCGACCTACATGGTACTGGACACCGAACGCGCCACGATCTCGATCCGGCGCGTCGTGTACGACATGCGCCCGGCGCTGTCCAAGACGCGCAAGGCGGGCCTAGCGGCCCGGCTGTCGAGGGTACCCGAGCCTTATCGGTCGGTGCTGAGGCGCATCTGGAGGTCCGTGCCCGGACGGGGCTCGCAATCGTGGCAGCGTCGATTGTGGCCTAAGCCTGAAGCCTAACACCGGAACACGGGGCGTGTTCCCGTCGTTTGGGGGCGGTGGTTCCGCAGCTGCGAGCTTTTCATGGATACGATGGTGTGCGCCACGGTCGAGAGGGAGATGCCCGTGATCGACGTGGATCTCCTGCCTCTTTCCGAGGTGCCGCATCTGGACCGGTTGTGGACCGATCTGGAGGCCCGCGCCGACGGGTCTTTCTTCCTGTCATGGCTTTGGGTGTCGTGCTGGCTGGAACATCTGCCCAGCGGGTCCCGGCCTTTCGTCCTGGTGGCCCGGTCCGGCGAACGCGTCGTCGGTCTCGCCATCCTCTGCCGCGCCACCGTTTGGCGATACGGGCTACTGCGCAAGCGCTGCTGGCTGCTGCACGAGACCGGGGATAGGGTGTTCGACCGCCTCACCGTCGAATACAACGGGATTCTAGCGGACGAAGGCTGCCGCGAAGTCGTATGGACCGTCTTCCTGGACTGGCTGGCTCGCAACGTCGGGGATTGGGACGAAATGGTGCTGAGCGGCATATCGCCGGATTTCGAGACCGCGGTCCGGAGCCGGGCCGTATCCGGGGGGCATCTCGTCCATGTCCGGCGGGCAGAGACGGCCAAGGGGGTCGATCTGGCCCGCGTGCGTCGCGACGGGGGCGAATACCGGGCCGGGCTTGGCCGGAATACCCGCTCGGCCGTCCGGCGCGCGGAGCGGCTCTATGACGAGCGCGGTGGCATCGCCTTTGAAATCGCAACGACCGCCGACGAGGCGCTCGGTTATTTCGAGGACATGGAGGCGCTTCATCAGGCGGCGTGGAAGGCACGCGGCAAGTACGGGGCCTTCGACAACCCCGTCTTCCGCCCGTTCCACCGGCGCCTGATCGAGCGCGCCACGTCCTCGGGGCAGGTGCGTCTCTGCCGGATCACCGCCGGCGGCCGGCCGATCGGCTACCTCTACAATTTCGTCTCGGGGAACCGCGTGCTGAACTATCAGAGCGGGTTTGCCTACGAGTCCGACAACCGTCTCAAACCCGGCCTGCTCAGCCATGTGCTGGCGGTCGAGGACGCGCTCGCGCGCGGCGAGGCATATTACGACTTCCTGGCGGGATCGTCGGGACACAAGCAGCACCTGTCGAACGATCGACAGCGTCTGAACTGGATCTCCGTGGAACCGGACGGAATGCTGGGACGCGTGGATGCCGCCTTGGGCGCATTGCGCGGCCGGCTGACGGCATTGCGGCGGAGCGCTTCGGCGACCCTATCCGACGTGAAGGCCCGTCGATGAGCGAGTTCTTCACGAAAGAGGCTGGAGGAAGGCCCTTATGACGCCGCTGCAATACTATCTCGTGCGCATGGTGGAGCGAGGTTATGCCGTCATCACCCTGCTTCTTGTCATGGGCGCGTTGCAGCCCTTCCTCGTGACCTGGCGGACGGGGACAAGCGATCCCAACCTGAACGAGATGATCGAACAGGGAAATATCCGCTTCCAGATCGTGTCGCTGTCCTTGTACGTGATCGCACTGCTGGTTCTGCTTGCGGTACGGCACCGCCTGCCGACCCTCCTCGCGCGCAACTGGAGCCTGTTGGCGCTCGTCGGGCTGGCCGTGCTCTCCGCGGCGTGGTCGTACTACCCGGACGCGACTTTCAGGCGTGGGATCGCTCTCGTCCTTACGCTCGGATTCGCCCTGTACCTGGTCTTGCGCTACTCGTCGCTGGAACTGCTGGAACTGCTCGGCGTCGCCATGGTCATCGCCGCCGTCATGAGCTACGTGTTCGTGTTCGCGTTTCCGGTATATGCCATCCACAGCTTCGACCAGCATCACGGGACCTGGCGGGGAGTGTTCGACCACAAGAACACGTTCGGGGCCGTGATGGGGCTCGGGGTTCTCGTATGCGTGACGCTGTGGCGGACGGGCGGGCCGATACGTCGGCCGTTCGCCGCGGTCGGCATCGCACTGTGCGGATCGCTCCTGGCTCAGTCGTTCTCAGCCACATCCTGGACCGTCACGGTCGGCGCATTGCTGTCGATGGTGTTCCTCAACCGCCTGCGGGCGTCCCCGTTCCCTCTCGGGGTCAGGCTGGGCGTCGTGCTCGCCATCGGCTTCGGCGCCATCTTCCTGCTGACGGCCCATTTCCTCGTGGTCGGTCTCGACATGCTGGGCCGCGACCTTACCTTCAGCGGCCGAACGACCATATGGCCCCTCGCGCTGGAGGCCGGCATGGAACATCCGTTCCTCGGGGCGGGCTACCGCGCGTTCTGGTCCCCGATCGGCGCCGAATACGTCTATGCCCGCCTGTCCTGGAACGAGCAGCTCGGCAATGGGCACAATGGCTATCTCGACGTCTGGCTCGAACTTGGTTTCGTCGGGTTTGGGCTATTCCTGGTGATGTTCCTGACGCTCGGGCGTCGGGCCTATGTCCGGCTGACGACATCCCGGGATGCGGTGGGGCTTTTCTACGTGATGTTCTTCCTGTTCTCCTTCGTCTACAGCATCACGGAGAAGTTCCTGCTCGAGCAAACCGACATCCTGTGGCTCGTCCTGATGGTGTGCCTGCTGTATCTGACGCCGGTCCGTCAGGAGAGCGGCGCGCCGGCTTCGGACCGCGCGAGGCTGCCGCAGGGGCCGCGTCGGCACCCGCAGACGCCGGCCAGCGAACCGGCCTGATCTTTTCGGCCGTACATAACGAAAAAGGCCTGGGGCCCGAAACGGGCCCCAGGCCTTTTTCACTTGGACATCCGTTCAAGCGCTCGATACGCGGGGGGAGACGGTCGCGGCCGCCGGTTGGTACGCTCGCACGAAACCCGCTTCTCTGACCTCGACCGAGGGCTCGCGGAGCACATCGCTGTAGTTGGCGCGAAACTCCTTGAGCGTGCTTCCGCAGTACCGGTCCTTCATGGCATCGAACAATGCGTCGAGATCGTCGTAGAGCGCGTCGATCGACTTTTCCGTCGGGAAGTTCGGGCTGCCACCGGGCATCAGCTCGGATGAATGCAGCATGAATTGCGCGTAAGGCGTATTTCCGTACCAGAGGTCGTGGGCAAGCTCGATCATCTCCTCGCGGTTGTCCCCGTTGGGGCGCAGCCACTGCAGGCCGACCAGCGGCTTCAGCAGATGGTACCCGAGGCGGGTGCGGTAGATGCGCCGCATCGTGCCCACGGCCAGGGACGTCCAGCGCGGACGGATGGACATCGGCAATTCGAGGAGCTGGCTCTTGCCCGGCCGCTCGATATCGTCGAGGTCCACGAAATAGGGCAGTGCCGGGAAATCCCTGTAGTCGCTGCCGCCGCGCGTGGCGCCTCGTGCATGGATCCAACTCACATGCGGTGTGACCGAACAGTCCACCATGTAGCCGTTGGCCACGAGCTCGCGGGCATAATCGGAATTGATGGCCCAGCGCCCGGCCCGATGGCTGACCATGTCGGTTTCGAAGGTTTCTTCGAGCAGATCGGTCAGGAAACGGATCTTGGCCGCCATCACCTCGCGGGGAAACTCGATCAGATATGGCGAGCAGGCGTAGTCGTCGCTCGTCAGGCGGTGGTCGGGCGGCGAATGCCAGGCATGGAGATGAAGACCGATTTCCGCGGTGTTGCGATGCAGCAAGTCGCGAGCGAACTCCACGAAGCTCGCATTTACGGCCATCTCATAGTTGACGAGATAGGTAGGCTTGTAGCCGTACCTCTCGCACAGGGACTGGAACCGGGGAAGGAAGGCCGCATTGTGGCTCGTGATCCGCCGCGGCCTGGCCCAAAGGTTGTCCCCCTCGGTGTCAATGGTGATGAGAAGCGGCTTCTTCATGTCGGTTTGCTGTCTCCACCTGGAGTGCTTTGCCCGATTTGGGGGGCTGTGGCCCAAAGGCGAGGCGCAGATAGGCATCGACGGCGCGCTCGAGGCTGAATTGACGGGCCTTGCTGGTGAATTCCACCGCCGGACCTGCCCGCTCGATGGCCCGTCGCATGCCGGCGGCCAGCGCTTCCGGATCATCGACCGGCGCGAGGTCGCCCAGCGCGCCGTTCTCGAGGATCTCTCTCGTTCCGCCGGGGCAATCGGTCGCGACCACCCGAGTGCCGCATGCCAACGCTTCGATGAGGACGGTGGGTAGCCCCTCCCAGTGCGAGGACTGCACGAAGACCGAGGCCCGCTTCATGAACGGGAATGGATTGGCGACGAACCCTTCGAGTCCGACGTCGGCTCCCACTCCCAGGTCGTCGGCGAGTGCGCGCAGTTGATCCCGCTCGTCGCCGTCACCGAGGATCAGCAGCCGCGCCGGACGTTCTGCGCGAAGGCGCGCGAAGGCGCGCACGAGCAGCGAGTAGTTCTTTACCGCGACGAGCCGGCCGGCAGCGAGAACGACCGGCGGTTGGCCGGCTGCCAGCCAGGGGTGATGGCACGGCTCCTCGGCCCGGCGGTAGAGGTCGTCGGTAATGATGCCGTTGTAGATGACGTCGATGCGGCTGCGTGCGATGCCGCAGAAGCGGGCCAGGTCGTCCGCGACCCCGTCGGATACCGTCACTATGCCGGTGGCGCGTGGGTACAGCCAGGGAACCATGCGGTGCGAGAGGCGTACCGTCCTGGCAGTCTCCACCTCGGCCGTGCGGGAGATCATGCTGTGCTCGGTGACGATCACGCGGGTAGCGGTGCGGGCGAGCGTGGCCGCGAGGAGGGCGCCGACATTGACGTGGGGCAGGGCGCTGATCAGCGCGTCGGGCCGCTCGCGGCGCAGGTAGCGGGCGAGAGCCGCGATGCTGTTGAGCATGCGGCCGGTTCCGAGTTCGCTGACGCGGAGCTTCGGGGAGATCGCGTCGAGATAGGCTCCCTCGCGGCGGACCAGCAGAAGGTCGACGTCGCACGGCCGTTCAGCGAGACCGGCGGCGAGCTGCAGCATCGCTCGCTCCGCTCCTCCGCCGTAAAGGTCCTGCAGCAGAACGCAAATCCTCATGTCGGGTCCCGTCGCTGTCGATTCGACGTGATGGCCCACGGATCACGGAGTACTGTCCTGCACAGACCGCGATCTCGTTGCTGATCACAGTTCATTTTTAACATTCCAACAGTTAAATTAAATGGATAAATGGGCTATGGGCCATTTTGGGCGCCCGCTTGCGGAATGGGCGTTGTAATCTAGGTAGCTGCCATTTTGCGGCTTTCAATGTCACTTGGGTTTGATCCAGGGGTGTTACCCTAAACTTGCCCAGTCCAGGAGATTGAGCGCCGGCAGGTGAGAAATGGCTGCTGCCTGGTATTTGGGAACCAGAGGTGACGCTCTCCCGTCGTCGGGGTAGCCCCAGCCGCTTCGCCACTGGCGCCGTGCGGGTGAAAGGGAGTATCACGGGTCTCATGAAGATCGAAACGAGTGCCGATGGAGATCGGCTCACGCGCATCCTCGATTTCCTGCTCCTGATCGACCGATTCAAGACGGTCGAGCGCCGGGGCTATGTCGGTTCCGACGGGGCGCGGCGCGAAACCGACGCGGAGCATACCTGGCACATGGCGATGTTCGCCCTGCTGCTGCACGGCGAGCTCGGCTTCGAGGCGGACATCGGACACACGCTCTGCCTCGTGCTGGTTCACGATCTCGTGGAGATCCATGCCGGCGACACCTATGCCTACGATGATGCGGGGCGCGCCGGCCAGGAGGAGCGCGAGCTTATCGCGGCACGGCGTCTGTTCGGCACGCTGCCCTCCGATCTCGGGAACCGGCTGCACGAGTGGTGGCGCGAATTCGAGGAGGGAGCGACACCGGAGGCGCGCCTGGCCAAGGCGGTCGACAGGCTCCAGGGTTTCGCACAGAATTTCCTGTCCGGAGGGCGTGCCTGGCGCGAGAACGGCATCGCTCGCGAGCGCACGCGACAGCGGACCGATTTGCCGCGTGCGCTGGATCCGGCGCTCGCGTGGGTGGTCGACGAGATTTATGCGCGTGCCGACCGGGCCGGCTTGTGGCCACTGACGGAGAGTGGCCGGGACCCCGTCAAGTGACGGGCTGCTTGCGCTCGGTCGGTCATGGACCGATTTAGGCGACCGATCTAGGCAACCGGCCTAGGCGGTCGCTGGGCGGTGCCGCCCTTCAGCGTTGTTCCATGCCCAGTCGACCAGGGTCGCGACGAAGCGCTCGAGGATGGAACTTACCTCGGCGGCGGCCTCGGGCCGATAGCGGAACGGCGGCTCCTCATCCATGTA
>NZ_DASYHS010000107.1:0-15123 GCF_035998295.1 Arenibaculum sp.
CCCTCCGCCGTCGCGATCCGGGCGACGCGTTGCCATGCCGCGTCCTCCGGATCGGGTGCCGCGGTCATGGAGCCGGGCTCGGCCACCTCGATCAGGACGGCCGACGTAGCGCGGCCGCCGCGGCCGTCATCGACGGCGACCGTGAAGCTGCCGGCCGGGCCGACCGGCGCGTCGGAGGGATCGTAGGACAGGCGGAGCAGCGCATCGGGCGCCAGACGGTCGCCCTCCTTCACCGGCACGATGCCGTCGAGAACGTGCCCGCGGTCGGGGACGGCGATCACCTCGACCGTCAGCGGGTCGCCGTCCGGGTCCGTCGGCGGCTCGACGTGGAGCGGCACGGCGGCGACGACCAGCCGACGTTCGGCCGGCACGACCGGCGGGGTGTTGCTGGGCTTGATGGCGACCCGGACCGCGCCGCGGGAGATGCCGCCGCGGCCGTCCATCACCGCGAAGCCGAAGCCGTCGGCGTCGCCGACATGGCTGGCGTCGGGCCGGAACGAGGTGGCGGCGAGCTGCTCGACGGTGAGGTAGTCGCCGATCAGCACCAGGCGTTCGCCGACCAGGATGCTGCCGCCCTTCGGCAGGGCCGTGACCTGGGCGACGAGCTGGTCGCCGTCGGGATCGGTCGGACGCCCGATGCGCAGCGGCGCCGGCCCGTCGCGATCGAAGACCTCGATCGCCGTCATGGCCTGGAGCGCCGGCGCCCGGTTGGGCGGGAGCGGGTTGAAGTAGAACGGCTCCGCGCCGAGGGAGCCGTAGATGAACGGCTCCTGGCGGTTGTCGGTCGCCTGCTTGACGCTGTCCCGGACCTCCCGGAAGAACAGGCTCAGTTCCAGTCCCGGGGTCTTCAGGTTCTGGAGCAGCGCCTGGGTGAACGGGCTGTGGTTGCCCTGGCCGTCCTCGGCCACCTGGTTGGCCCGCGTCGCCATCGCGACCATGGTGTCGGAGGGGGTGTCGTCGACCCGGGCGAGGCCCGCCCCGATATCGAGGGCGCTGCCGGCCGCCTGCGAGAGCCGGTCCACGAAGGGGTTGTTGCGGCAGGCGTCCAGGATCAGGATGCCGAGCTCGCGGGCCTGGGCCAGCTCGCCGAGCGGCAGGCTCACGGGCAGCGCCTCGTAGACGAGGTCGCGTTCCCGTTCGAGATGCGCATCCGCGGGTATCAGGTAGTTGACCCCGTTCACCTGGACGCCGTGCCCGGCATAGTAGATGACGGCGACGTCGGCCTCGGCGGCGCGGATGCCGAACTCGCGCAGCGCGGTCGCGAAAGACCGGTTCGTCAGGTCGCGGCGATGGTCCACCTCGAAACCGAGAGCCTCCAGGGCCTCGGCCATCGCCTGCGCGTCGTTCGGCGGATTGGGGAGCCCGGGGACGGTCTCGTACGCCCCTATTCCCACGATCAGGGCGATGCGCTCGCCCTCGGCCATGGCGGTCCGGACCGGCGCCATCAGCGCGAGCAGGAGAAGCAGAGCCAAGCCGAAGCGAAGCCGGTTCATCTCGAGCCTCCCGAAGGACGGCAGCCACACGCGGACCGTGCCGCCGTCCGGCCCGGTAGCCCGACACGTGCCTAGGGCAGCCCGAGCGTTTCTGGAGGGGCGAGTATCCTCCCCGTCTCCCAAGGACTACAACGTCTCATTGGGCCTAATCCCCTCCAACGGTCGAGGCCCCCGCCATTCCACCCGGTCGGGCGGATGCCTCACCCGCAGGCCGCCAGTTCGTCGAGGCGATCCTGGAGATCCGAGCGCTCGGTCCGGAACCGCTCGCGGTCCGCGGCCGGGCGGAGATCCAGCAAGCGCAGCGTCAGCGCCCGAATGCGGGCTTCGATGCGGGACTTCTCGCTCTTCCTCGGCATGGCGTCCTCCCTGGTTTCCGGACCAGTGTCGGACGTCGGCCGGCCGCGCGCTGTGGCCCCTTGCACAGCCGGGTGTCGAACAGCCGCAGCCGCGTGACCATCTATCGCGCAGGACTGCCGGCCGGACCGACCCGGCGGCGCCAGACCGGACAGGAGACATAAGCGTGATTCCCTTCTCCGTGCTCGACCTCGCCCCGATCGCCGAGGGGAGCGACGCCACCCAGGCGTTCCGCAACGCGGTGGACCTCGCCCGCCACGCCGAACGCTGGGGCTATCGCCGCTACTGGCTGGCCGAGCACCACAACATGCCGGGCATCGCCAGCGCCGCGACCGCGGTCGTGATCGGGCACATCGCCAGCGCCACCTCGACGATCCGGGTCGGGGCCGGGGGCGTGATGCTGCCCAACCACGCCCCGCTGGTGATCGCAGAGCAGTTCGGCACGCTGGAGGCGCTCCATCCCGGACGCATCGACCTGGGCCTGGGCCGGGCGCCCGGCACCGACATGCTGACCTCCAGGGCGCTGCGCCGCGACCTTCATTCCAACGCCGAGAACTTTCCGCAGGACGTGCTCGAGCTCCAGGCCTATTTCCAGCCGGCCGAGCCGGGGCAGAAGCTGCGCGCGGTCCCCGGCGAAGGGCTGAAGGTGCCGATCTGGCTGCTGGGGTCGAGCCTGTTCGGCGCGCAGCTGGCGGCGGCGCTCGGGCTGCCCTTCGCCTTCGCCTCGCATTTCGCCCCCGATCACCTGATGCAGGCGCTCGAGGTCTACCGCAGCCGGTTCAAGCCGTCCGACACGCTCGAGCGTCCCCACGCCATGATCGGGGTCAACGTCTTCGCGGCCGACACGCAGGCCGAGGCGGAACGCCTGTTCACCTCGCTGCAGCAGCAGTTCCTGAACCTGCGCCGGGGCACGCCGGGCCGGCTGCCGCCGCCGGTGGACAGCATGGAGGAGCACTGGTCGCCGCAGGAGCGCGCGATGGTCGAGCGCGCGCTCGCCTATGCGGTGGTCGGCGACCGCACGGCCGTGTGCGCGCGGCTCGACGCGATCCTGGCGCAGACCGGCGCCGACGAGGTGATGGCGACCGCGCAGATCTTCGACCATGCGGCGCGCCTGCGGTCGTTCGAGGTTCTGGCCGAGATTCTGGCCGAGAACCGCGGACCGGGGTGAGGGAAAAAGAAACGGCCCGCCTGAAAGGCGGGCCGGGAACAATCGATAGAGGTACGTGTTCTTCGTTAGGGGCAGATGCCCCCCTCCGCGCTCAACTCGGCCGCCGTTCCGGCGGCCTCTTTTTGGCGCCCTAGGGCGCATCGCAGTCGACAACACTCTACAGGGGGGAGAGTCGTAGAAGGTTCGCAACTTGCTTCGGTGCGCATCTAACGCGGCAGGACGGCGGGGGTTCCGCCGGCAGGCGAATTTTTGACGAAATAGCGGCGAATTCCTATTCGGAGTAGACGCGGCTGCTGAACGGCGTGCCGTCTATGCGCGCGTTGAGCAACCGGAGGAACTCGGTTTCCGCACGGTTCAGCGGCGTCTGGCGGTTGGAAACCAGGTAGATGTCGACGGGAGGAGCGTCCTTGTAGGGCGGCAGGCGCCACAGCAGCCCATCCGCGACGTCGCGCCGGGCGACGTGGAGGGGAAGGGGGCCGATGCCCAGCCCCGCGACGATCATGCGGCGCACCTCCTCCAGGCTCGAGGAGATGCCGACGACGTTCTCGTCGAGCTGGGCCCTGGCGCGCAGGAGCGCGACCGTGCGCAGCGCGTCGGAGGGATGGTCGGTCTGGAACGACACCGAGGTCTCGCCCCGCAGGTCGGACAGGCCGAGGTTGCGGCGGCCGAACAGGCGGTGCCGCGGCCCGCAGAAGAAGCCGAAGAACTCCCGGTAGATGACCTTGTAATCGAGCTTCGGGTCCTCCCGGCCCACCAGGCACAGGCCGAAGGAGGCGTGCTTCTCCCGCACCTTCTTCGCGACCTCGACGCTCGTGCTGACGGAGATCGTGAAGGTCGACCTGGGATGCGCCTGGTGGAACTCCGCCAGCACCTCGTCGAAGACCGGGGAGACGACGTGGCTCGCGACCGCGATCGTCACCTTGCCGGCGATCTCCTCCGTCACGTCGCGCACCAGGGTCGGGATGCGGGCGATCGTGCCGAAGATCTCCACGCATTCCTCGTAGAGCAGCGTGCCCGCCCCCGACACCTGGAAATGGGTCGGCCCGCGCTCGATCAGCTTCCGGCCGACGCGGTCCTCCAGCCGGCGCAGGGCGTTGCTGACGCTCGGCTGCTTCAGGCCGAGCCGGTCGGCCGCGCGCGTGATGCTGCGCTCCTCCACCACCACCATGAAGGTCTTCAGGAGGTTCCAGTCCAGGTCCCAGACGAGGCGGTTCGTCGGCTGCTGTAGCATTCATACAATCTATCACAGGCATTTTGATTATCTATTTGAATAATGCAGGGCGAGCGGCAACGATCTTCCCGAAGGGCTGATGCCGGCGGGTCTCGGGCTTCCCGGCCCGCGAAAATGCACACGACCGCCCCCCACCGGCCGCAACGCAGAAGCACAGGGAGACAGACATGAGAGGGATTTTCTCGTCCGTCCTGGCGGCCGGGTTCGCCGCGATGCTGGCCATGGCGCCGCCGTCGCAGGCGGACGAGCTGGCAGACGTGAAGGAGCGGGGAGAGCTTCGGATCGCGATGAGCGGCGCCTATCCCCCGTTCAACTTCGTGAACGACCGCAACGAGGTGGTCGGGTTCGACGCGGCGATCGGCCGCGAGATCGCCCGGCGCATGGGCGTGGAGCCCGAGATCGTCACCACCGCGTGGGACGGCATCATCGCCGGCCTGCTGGCGAACAAGTACGACACGGTCGTCGGCAGCATGACGATCACGCCGGAGCGCGAGAAGGTCGTCGACTTCGTCGGCCCCTACTACCACGCCGGGCGCGGCGTGTTCGTCCCGGAGGACAGCCCGGCCCAGAGCCTGGACGACCTGAAGGGCAAGACGCTGGGCGTCACCCTGGGCGAGACCCACGAGAAATGGGCGCGCGAGCAGGGCGGCTGGACGCTGCGGACCTACAAGGGCCTGCCGGAGCTGCTGCTGGAGCTGAAGGCCGGCCGCGTCGACGCGCTGGTGGTCGACAACATCCCGATCCACGTCGCGGTCAAGGAGAGCGGCGAGAAGATCCGCCAGCTCGACACGCCCGACATCGAGGGCGGCAGCGTCGCGATCGGCATCGCGATCCGCAAGGGCAATCCCGAGCTGGCCGCGGCCATGCAGAAGGCGCTGGACGAGATGATGGCGGACGGCACCTACGAGAAGATCGCGATGGAGTGGGTCGGCGCCGATATCCGCTGATCCCGGGCGCCGGTCCTGACGTCGGCCGGGCCCCGCCGCGGCGGGGTCCGGTCCCATCCCCTCGGGAGGTCCCATGGATTTCGGGCTGATGGCCCGGCTGTTCCCGTTCTTCGTGGAGGCAGCCTGGACGACCGTGCAGATCTCGTTCCTGGCGCTGGCGCTCGGCCTCGTGCTGGCGGCGTTCGGCGCCGCGGCGAAGCTGTCGGCGGCGCGGCTGCCGCGGGTGGTCGGGTCGGTCTATGTCAGCCTGTTCCGCGGGACGCCGGCGCTGATCCAGCTCTTCGTGCTGTATTTCGGCGGGCCGCAGGTCGGCATCAACCTGGAGCCGTTCGCGGCCGGCGTCATCGGCCTCGGCCTCAATATCGGGGCATATATGACGGAATCGATCCGCGGGGCCATCCTGGCCATCGAGCGCGGCCAGGTCGAGGCAGCGCGCACGCTGGGCCTGGGCAGGACGCAGGCGCTGCGCAAGGTCGTCCTGCCCCAGGCGGCGCGGCTGATGATCCGGCCGCTGGGCGTCAACGCGGTCGCGCTGGTCAAGGGGTCGGCGCTGGTCTCGACGATCTCGGTCGTCGAGCTGACCTACACGGCGCAGCGCTTCATCGGCTCGACCTACCGGCCGTTCGAGATCTTCGCGGTCGCGGCGCTGCTGTACATGGTGATCGTCTACGCCGTCGCGCGCTGCGTCGATTATCTCGACGCCCGCTACGCGATCGAGTGAACGGGGGTCCAGATGCAAGGCCTGGAGTTCGGCGTCGTCCTGGACTACCTCGACATCCTGTGGCTGGGAGTGTGGTGGACGGCGTTCCTGACCGTCACGGCCGCCACGCTGAGCTTCTTCGGCGGCATCCTGCTGGCGGTGTGCGTCCTCTACGGGCCGTGGTTCGTGCGCTACCCCGTCCGCCTGTTCGCATGGCTGTTCATGGGGACGCCGCTGCTGCTGCAGCTTTTCCTGATCTATTTCGGCCTGGTCCAGGTCGGCATCGACATCCCGGCGCTGGCCGCCGGGGTCGTCGGCCTCGGCCTCCACTTCGCGGTCTACAACGCGGACGTCGTGCGCGCGGGGATCGTCGCGGTCGATCCGGGGCAGATCGAAGGGGCGCGCAGCCTCGGCCTCGGCCGGCTGCGGACGTACCGCTACGTCGTCATCCCCCAGGCGGTGCGCAACACGATCCCGCCGATCGGCAACAACACGATCGCGCTGCTCAAGGACTCGGCGCTGGTCTCCGTGCTCGGGGTCGCGGAGCTCGTCCACGCCTCGCAGCTCGCGATCAGCGAGACGTTCCGGCCGTTCGAGTTCTACATCACGGCCGCCGCCCTCTACTACGCCATGAACATCGTCCTGGAATGGGGCCTGGGCCTCGTCGAGAGAAGGATCGAGGCCGCGCGATGAGCGAAACCACCATGCGTCCGATGGTCGAGGTCAGCAACGCCTGCAAGGCGTTCGGCGCGGTCGAGGTCCTGAAGGGGATCGACCTCTCGGTCGAGCGGGGCCAGATCGTCGCCATCATCGGGCCGAGCGGATCGGGCAAGAGCACCCTGCTGCGCTCGATCAACCACCTGGAGACGCTGGACCGGGGCGAGGTGCGGCTCGACGGGGTGCTGGTCAACGCGCCGCTGAAGGGCCGCGCGTTCGAAAGGCACATCAACGCGGTGCGCCAGCAGATGGGCATGGTGTTCCAGCACTTCAATCTGTTCCCCCACCTCACGGTGCTGGAGAACGTCACCATGGCGCCGACGCTGCTCAAGGGCCTGGGGCGAGGCGAGGCGAGGGAGCTGGCGGCGTCGCTGCTGGACAAGGTCGGCCTCGCCGACCGGGTCGACTACTACCCCTCCAAGCTCTCGGGGGGGCAGAAGCAGCGGGTCGCCATCGCCCGCGCGCTCGCGATGCAGCCGAAGGTGATGCTGTTCGACGAGGCGACCTCGGCGCTCGACCCCGAGCTGGTGGACGAGGTCAACCTGGTCATGAAGCAGCTCGCCGAGGAGCACATGACGATGCTGATCGTGACCCACGAGATGCGCTTCGCCGGCGAGGTCGCGGACCGGGTGCTGTTCATGGACGCCGGCGTGGTGGTCGAGGAGGGAGCCCCCGGCGACATCTTCCGCGAGCCCAAGCAGGAGCGCACGCGCACCTTCCTGCGCAAGTACCTGGCCGCGTGAGCCCGGCGGCGACCGTGAGACCTCCCATGACCTTTCCGGATTTCGGCCTGTCCGCGGACGAGCGGCGCGAGGCCGTGCTCGGCCACTACTACGAACGTCCCGGCATGGACGGGGAGCGCGGCGAGATCTGGTGCTACACCGACCGCATCTCCTACGCCCCCGGCGAGACCGTGACCCTGCACGTCAGCTCCACGGCGCCGCGCTACGCGCTGGAGGTGGTGCGCGACGGCCGCACGGAGGCCGTCGTGCTGCGCGAGGAGGGGCTGGCCGCCCGGTGGCAGGACACGCCCGACCAGTGCTCGGTCCTGGGCTGCGGCTGGGCCGCCAGCCACGCGTTCCGCATACCCGAGGACTGGCCGTCGGGCGGCTACCGGGTCACGCTGCGCGCCGAGGGCCGCGACGGCGCGCCGATCGCCTGCCACCACCTGTTCATCGTGCGCCCGGTCCCGGGGCGCAGGCCGGGCCGCATCCTCCAGGTCGCCGCGACCGGGTCGTGGACCGCGTACAACACCTGGGGCGGCTCGAACCACTACCAGGGCATCACGGGGCCGGACCGGAACCAGTACGCGCCCACGGTCAGCATCGAGCGGCCGTTCTGCCGCGGCTTCGTCGTGCTGCCGCAGGACGCGCCCCGCATTCCACTGGAGGTGCCCGTGCCGCCGGCGACGCCGCCGCGCTACCCGCACATGGAGTGGGCATACGCGAACGGCTACAGCAAGAAATACGCCTCGTCCGGCTGGGCGAGCTACGACGGCCACTTCTTCCGGTGGGCCGAGCGGGCGGGCTACGCGGTCGACCTCGCCAGCCAGCACGAGCTGCATTTCCGCCCGGAGATCCTGGACGGCTACGACTGCGTCGTCTTCATCGGCCATGACGAGTACTGGACCTGGGAGATGCGCGACGCGATCGATGAATATGTCGGGCGCGGCGGCCGGGCGGCGCGCTTCGCGGCGAACTTCATGTGGCAGACGCGGCTGGAGGACGAGGGCCGGCGGCAGGTCTGCTACAAGTACCGCGCGCGGGCGGAGGACCCGCTCTACGGCACCGGACGGCAGTCGCGCACGACGACGTCGTGGGAGGCGCCGGAGGTCGGCCGCCCCGGGGCGGCGACCTTCGGGCTGAACGCGACCCGCGGGCTCTATGTCGGCTGGGGCGGCTGCGCGCCGCGCGGCGTGCGCGGCTTTCCGGTCTACCGGCCGGAGCACTGGGCGTTCGCGGGGACCGGGCTCTATTACGGCGACCTGCTGGGCGCGGAGTCCCACGTCTTCGGCTACGAGGTGGACGGCGTCGACTACGTGATCCGCGGCGGCCTGCCGGAGCCGACGGGCGAGGGCGGCGCGCCGGACGGGCTGGAGATCCTGGCGCTCGGCATGTCGTCCCTCAAGGAGGAGAGCGCCGACATCCCGGCAGACGACCAGTTCCTGTCGGACGCCGACGCGCGCTTCGTCGCCGAGACCCTGGTCGGCGACCAGACGCCGGCATCCGTGGACAAGGTCAAGCGCGGGGCCGGGATGATCGCGACCTTCCGGCGCGGCGGGGGCGAGGTGTTCCACGCCGGAAGCTGCGAGTGGGTGGCGGGCCTCCTGCGCCGGGACCCGATGGTCGAGCGGGTGACGGCCAACGTCCTCGACCGCTATCTCGGCCGATGAACTATCAGCGTGGAAAGCAAGATCATGTCCGCCAACCGTGAGGCACCCGGGTCCAACCGCCCGCCGTCGCATCTCTTCTACCAGACGCGCCTGCGCCGGCCGGTCGTGGACCGGGCCGAGGGCATCTACCTGTGGGACCGCGACGGCCGCCGGATGATCGACGGCTCCAGCGGGGCGATGGTGGTCAATATCGGCCATGGCAACCGCGCCGTCCTGGACGCGATGCGCCGCCAGATGGAACGCGCCACCTTCGCCTATCGCCTGCATTTCGAGAACGAGCCGGCCGAGACCCTCGCCACGCGCGTCGTCGACTACATGCCGCCGGGCCTGGACAAGGTCTTCTTCGTCTCCGGGGGATCGGAGGCGGTCGAATCCTGCCTCAAGCTCGCCCGGCAATGGGCGGTCGCGACCGGGCAGGCCGGGCGCTACAAGGTGATCTCGCGCTTTCCGTCGTATCACGGCAGCACGCTGGGCGCCCTGGCCGTCACCGGCTACGCCGCGCTGACGGCGCCCTTCGCGCCGATGATGCATGAGATGCCGAAGATCCCGGCACCGACCGCCTACCTGGACCGCGACGGCCTGTCCATGGAGGAGCGCGGCATCCGCTACGCCGACATGCTGGAGGCGGAGATCCGGCGCCAGGGCGCCGAGACGGTCCTGGCCTTCATCATGGAGCCGATCGGCGGCGCCTCCACCGGCGCGCTGGTGGCGCCCGACAGCTACTATCCGCGCATCCGCGAGATCTGCGACCGCTACGGCATCGTGCTGATCTACGACGAGGTGATGACGGGGGCGGGACGTACCGGCCGCTTCCTGGGCGCCGACCACTGGGCGCCGAAGCCGGACCTGATCGCGCTTTCGAAGGGCTTCGCGTCCGGCTACTGCCCGCTGGGCGCGATGGTCGCGCCCAGCCGGATGGTGCAGCCCGTGCTGGACGCGGGCGGCTTCCAGCACGGCTTCACCTATGCCGGGAACCCGCTCGCCTGCGCCGCCGGGCTCGCCGTGATCGAGGAGATCGAGCGGCAGTCGATGGTGGACAACGCGGCCGCCATGGGCGCGCTGCTGAAGGACGAACTGCAGGCGCTGGCGCGGCGCTTCCCGTTCATCGGCGACGTGCGCGGCAAGGGGCTGCTGCTGGCGGCCGAGCTGGTCGGCGACCCGGAGACCATGGCGCCGCTGCCGAGCGGACTGAACGCCCATGCCCGCGTGGTCGAGCTGGCCTACGAGCGCGGCCTGATCATCTATTCGCGCCGCACGCGCGGCGGCACGGAGGGCGACCATTTCCTGGTCTGCCCGCCGATGATCGTGACGCGCGAGCAGGTCGGCGAGATCGTCGCCGTGCTGGCCGACACGCTCGAAGCGCTGGCCGCCGAGCTGCGCCTGCCCGTGAACCGCTGAGGACGAGGAGAGCCATGGCGAAGAAGAAGGTCATCGTCACCTGCGCGGTCACGGGGTCGGTCCATACCCCGACCATGAGCGACCACCTGCCGTTCACGCCGGACCAGATCGCGGCGGAAGCGATCGCCGCGGCCGAGGCCGGGGCGTCGATCCTGCATCTCCACGCGCGCGATCCCGCCGACGGGCGGCCGACCGCGGACCCGGACGTGTTCATGCAGTTCCTGCCGCGCATCAAGCAGGCGACGGACGCGGTCGTGAACATCTCGACCGGCGGCAGCTCGCTGATGTCGCTGGACGACCGGCTGGCGGCGGCGCTCCGCGCCCGGCCTGAGATGTGCTCGCTCAACATGGGGTCGATGAATTTCGGCCTCTACCCGGCGCTGGACCGCTACGACACCTGGAAGCACGCGTGGGAGCCGGAACTGCTGGAGGCGACCCGGGATTCCATATTCAAGAACACTTTCAAAGATATAGAAACCGTCTTGAAGCTTCTGGGCGAAGGGTGCGGGACGCGGTTCGAGTTCGAGTGCTACGACGTCGGCCATCTCTACACGCTCGCGCATTTCCGTGACCGCGGCCTGGTCGGCGGGCCGCTGTTCATCCAGTTCGTGTTCGGCGTGCTGGGCGGCATCGGCCCGGACGCGGAGAACCTGACGCACATGAAGCGGATCGCCGACAAGCTGTTCGGCGAGGACTACAGCTTCTCGGTGCTGGCGGCCGGGCGGCACCAGATGCCGCTCGTCACGATCGCGGCGGCGATGGGCGGAAACGTGCGGGTGGGGCTGGAGGACAGCCTGTATCTCGGGCGTGGCGCGCTGGCGCGCTCCAACGCGGACCAGGTCGCGCGCATCGGGACCATCCTGGACGCGCTGTCGCTGGAGGTCGCGACGCCCGCGGAAGCGCGGGAGATGCTCGCCCTCAAGGGCGGCGACCTCGTCGCGTTCTGAGCATGGCGCGCGAAACCATCCGCCCGGCGGCCGCCGCCGACGCCGACGCGATCCACGCGGCGCTCCTCGACCTCGCGCGCGACATCGGCCTCGAGGGCAAGGTGTCGAGCACGGCGGACGACATCCGCCGCCACGGCTTCGGCCCGGACCCGGCGTTCGAGGCCATCCTCGCCGAGGCGGAGGGGAGCGTCGTCGGGCTCTGCCTCTTCTTTCGCAGCTTCTCGACCTGGAAGGGGCGGCCGGGCACCTATGTGCAGGACCTCTACGTCGCCGAGGGGCATCGCGGCGCCGGGCTGGCGCGGCGCCTGCTGGCGGCGGTCGCGGCGCTGACGCGCGCCCGCGGCGGCGCATATCTGCGGCTTTCCGTGGACGCCGGCAACGCTCCGGCGCAGAACTTCTACAGCAAGATCGGCTTCGAGTGGTCGGCCCGGGAGCGGATCCACACGCTCGGCGGGCCGGCGTTCGAAGCCCTGGGCACGATCCCCGAGGAGAGAGACCATCATGGCGACGCTCGATGATGCCCCGTACCGCGACATCCACGAGGCGGTCCACCGGCTGCGCGACCGGTCGGTCGGCCTGCTGTGCGACCTCGTGCGCGAGCCGAGCCTGCTCGGAGCGGAGCAGGGCGCGCAGGCCCGCATCGCCGACGTCTTCGCCGGGCTGGGGCTGGAGGTCGAACGCTTCGAGCTGGACCTGGACGCGATCCGCGACCTGCCGGGCTTCTCGCCGCCGGTGATCCAGGATCATGCCGGGCGCGAGAACGTGGTCGGCCTGCACCGGCCGGCCGGAACGCCGTCCGGCCGCTCGCTGATCCTGAACGGGCACATCGACGTGGTGCCGCCCGGGGACGCGGCGCTGTGGACGTCGCCGCCGTTCGTGCCGGAGGTCCGGGACGGGCGCGTGTACGGACGCGGCAGCGGCGACATGAAGGCGGGGATCGTCGCCTACTGCACGGCGTTCGAGGCGCTGCGGGACCTGGGCCTGCAGCCGGCGGCGCCGGTGATCCTCCAGTCCGTCATCGAGGAGGAATGCACCGGCAACGGCGCGCTGGCCTGCCTCGCCCGCGGCTACCGGGCGGACGCGGCGATCATCCCCGAGCCCTTCCACCAGACGCTGATGACGGCGCAGCTCGGCGTCATGTGGTTCACCGTGCGCGCGGTCGGCAAGCCGGCCCACGTGCTCGACACGTCGAGCGGCATCAACGCGATCGAGGCGCTCCAGGCGGTGTTCGAGGCGCTCCGGGAGCTGGAGGCGGAGTGGAACCTTCCCGAGCGCCGGCATCCGGCGTTCCGCGAGCACGCCCATCCCGTGAACTTCAACCTCGGCCGGATCGAGGGCGGCGACTGGCCGTCCACGGTGCCCTGCTCGGCGTCGATGGACGTCCGGGTCGGGTTCTATCCCGGCATGGCGCTCGACGCCGTGCGGCGGTCGGTCGAGGAGACGATCGCCGCGGCCTGCCGGCTGCGCCCCGCGCTGAAAGGGGCGGAAGTCTCGGTAACCTACAGGGGCTTTCAGGCCGAGGGCTGCGTCATGGACCGCGACGGCGCGCTGATGCGGCTGCTGGCCGACGTCCATCGGCGGGTGGCCGACGCCCCGGTCGAGTTCCTGGCTTCGACCGCCACGACCGACGCGCGCTTCTTCCAGATCTACGGCAACATACCCGCCACCTGCTACGGGCCGGTCGGCGGCGCCTATCACGGCATCGACGAATGGGTGTCGATCGACAGCATGATGCAGGTAGCCGAGGTGCTGGCGGTCTTCATGGCCGAATGGTGCGGGCTGGAGAAGCGTCCGGTCCCGCGGGACGGAAGGTGACGCCGCCGCCGTCACGATCCGGGGCCGCGGATCAGGAGTCGCGGCCTTTACTCCTCGGCTTCCTTCATCTCCGTTTCGACACATGCCCTGAGCATCAGGTACGAGCCGTATTCGCTGTAGATCGAGTGTTCCTGACAGTATGTCCGGACATGATCCGGCACCGGAACTAGAAGGGTCGCATGGCAGTCCAAATCGAGCGGGTGGCCCCGGTCCTGCCGGTCCGCGACGTGCGAGCAGCACTCGCCCACTACCGGCGCCTCGGCTTCGAGGCGACCGCCTACGACGATACGGGTGCGGATCCCGTCTATGGATTCGTCTCCTGGGGCGGCGTGACCCTGCACCTGGCGCGCGTTCCCGACCTTGACCCGGCGACCTCCACCGCGGCCTGCTATCTCTACGTCAGCGATGCCGACACCCTGCACGCGGCGTGGCAGGCCGCCGGCGTCGACGGCCGCCTGATCGCGCCGGCCGACACGCCCTATGGCCTGCGCGAGTTCGCACATATCGATCCGGACGGCAATCTGCTGCGGGTCGGCGCGCCGCTCGAGCCGAACGCCCCATAGCCCCCTCCGCGGCCCGCCGATCCGGGCAAGCGCAGGCTCGTCCGGCGGCGTGTTCCGGAAGCGGTGCAGGCTCGCGCCGGCGTGGTTGCGCACCTCCGGGAAGTCGATTCCGATGTGGCTGCGTCCCTGGATCGCGACACCGACACCGCGCGCGTTCTGCCCGTCAAGGATGACCGGGTCTCATGCCCGGGCTTCGTGGACGCGGTGGTGGTGATGAGCCGTCCCGCTTGCCCCGACATCGAGCGTCTGTACTGAAGGCGTCAAATCGGGCGCTCCACCGGTGCCCGGTCGGCCTGCCGGACCGTTCGGCCTGCCGGACCGTTCGGCCTGCGCTCATCACGGGTTCAACATCTATAACAACCGCCCGCCTAAAAAAGAGGCAAATGACACGTTTCACGTGTATTGCGCCCGAGCTGGACTGTGTGATTGATTAAGGCGCGATAGACTAGAGGCTGTTTCTGAGAAATGCATACTCTGGAATTCAAGTTCAACTGGCTGCTTCGTGCTCTGGTAATTCCTGTCGGTCGAGCATCCAGGGAAGAATTTTTCGCTAATATTTTCAGGTTCGCGGACGAGGCGCGCTCGTGAGTTCCGCCTCGGTCGTAAACACCGCCGGCTGGCCGGCGGCTCCATCGCAGCTGACGCGGGCTGCCGTCGTCCACGCGCGCCGTGACCGGCGGATCTGCACGGGAGAAGCCACATGAAGGAGCCTCTGGGCCGCCAAGCCGCCTACTGGCGCGAGACGCTGGCCGGCGCGCCGCCCCTGCTGGAGCTGCCGACCGGCCGGCGCCGGCCGGTGCGGCAGGACTACAGCGGCGGGTCCGTGGGCCTGGAGCTGGACGAGGCGCTGACGGCCGGGCTGAAGGCGCTGGGGCGGCGGCATGGGACGACGCCGTTCATGACGGTGCTGGCAGGCTGGGCGCTGGTGCTCTCGCGCCTGTCGGGCCAGGAGGACGTCGTGATCGGCACGCCCGGGGCGGACATGCCGGCACTGCGCGTGGACCTGTCGGGTGCGCCCACGGCGGCAGAGCTTCTGGCCCGCGTCCGGGCGGCGGCACTCGGCGCGCAGGAGTATGGGGACCTGGCGTTCGAGCAGGTCGCGGAACTGGTCGGGCCGGCGCGCGACCCGTCCTGCGCACCGGCATTCCAGGTGACGTTCACCTGGCGGGATGCCGGCCAGGAGCGCCCCGGCCAGCAGGACCAGGCGCCGGCGGTCTCCAGGTTCGACCTGACCTTGAGCCTGGGGGAATCCGGGGGCCGGATCGTCGGCGGGATCGAGTACGCGACGGCCTTGTTCGACCGCGAGACGGTGGAGCGGTTCGGCGGCTACCTGCGCCGGGCGCTGGAGGAGATGGCGGCGGACCCGGAACGGTCCGCTGCCGCCTTGCCGCTGCTGTC
>NZ_DASYHS010000215.1:0-5782 GCF_035998295.1 Arenibaculum sp.
TGCCAGCGCACGATGGTCGGGCCCCGCTCGCCCCATACCGTCAGCAGGGCGGTGCGCTCCGTCTTCTCGGCCAGGTCGACCAGCGCTTCGCCCGCGACCTGGACCGCGTCGAGCCGGCCCAGCGCCGCGAGCCCCAGGCGCAGCGCCATGCTGCCGAGGTCGTAGCGCCCGGACACCGGGTCCTGGACCACGAGGCCGCCGCGCAGGAAGCTGGCGAGATAGCGGTGCGCCTTGCTAGCCGACATCCCGGAGGCCTGCGCCACCGCCTTCAGCGACAGCGGGCCGGATGCCTTGATCAGGGCCTCCAGCACCACGGTCCCGGTCTCGACCGACTGTATGCCCTTGCGCTCGCGGTCCCCGCGCGCTCCGGCCCGGGCTTCCCCGCTGGCACCTTCGTCCGGCATCGCCGCCTCACGCCGGGATCATCTGCTCGATCCTGCGCCAAAGCGTGCCGGCGGGATCGGCGAGGTCGTCGAGGATGTCGACGTGATGGCGGCCGGACAGTTCCAGATACTCGGCCCCCGGCAGGGCGGCGGCATAGTCGCGGGACTGGCGGCGGAATTCCGACGTCTCCAGCCCGCCGACCGCGACCACGGCCGGCAGCCGCAGGTCGGGCAGCCGGCGGATCGGGCTGTGCTCCAGGACCTCGTCGGCGGAGATCGCGAGCACGGGCTGGAGCCAGCAGCGGCGGATCGGCTCCAGGTCGAACAGGCCGCTGATCGGCAGGATCGCCTTCACGAGGTCGTCGGGCAGCCCGTAGTCGCGCCGCCACCCGGTCGCCGCGACGCGGGCGGCGAGGTGCCCGCCGGCGGAATGGCCGGACACCACGATGCGCCCGGCATCGCCGCCGAAGGAGGCGGCGTTCGTCCAGGTCCAGGCGAGCGCCGCACGCGTCTGGCGGACGATCTCCGTGAGCGAGACCTGCGGGCACAGCGCGTAGTTCACGATCACGGCCGCGTAGCCGCGGGCGACGGCCGATTCGGCGACGAAGCTGAAGTCCGAGGCCGAGAAGGCGCGCCAGTAGCCGCCATGGATGAAGACGTGGATCGGCGCGCCGGCACGTTCCGCGGGGAACACGTCGACCCATTCCGCGAGCGTCGGGCCGAAGCGCAGGCCGGTACGGCTGGCGAGCCGCCGGCGCGCGGCGACGCTGCGGTCGGTCCAGGCGGCCATCAGCGCATCGACATCGGGGATGCCCAGGCGGGGATTGTACTCCCTGTCGACGTCTTCCTGGGTCGTCAGATGGCGGTACATCGGCGCTCCTCCCTGCTTCGCGACCACTGTCGCCGGGCGCCGCAGCGAAAGCAAGGCGGCCGCTTGACCGGGATCGGGCTACGCACTCTACTGCC
The DNA here is from genome assembly GCF_035998295.1 of Arenibaculum sp. Lineage (NCBI taxonomy): Bacteria > Pseudomonadati > Pseudomonadota > Alphaproteobacteria > Rhodospirillales > Azospirillaceae > Arenibaculum > Arenibaculum sp. Next base: position 1,350 of record NZ_DASYHS010000215.1, read on the forward strand.
GGCAGCCTGCCCCGGGAGACGCCCCCCTTGCCGAACGCCGACCGACACGACTACCGCCGCGGCCTCGCGATGTCGGCGCTCGGCATGGTGATCATCAGCCCGGACGTGCTGCTCTTGCGCCTGATCCAGGACGCGGGAACCTGGGACGTCGTCTTCTGGCGCATGCTGTTCCAGGGAACCGCACTCCTCGGCTGGCTCGCGCTGCGCGGAGAAAGGCCGCTGGCGCGCGTCGCCCGGCTCGGCCGCTGGGGCTGGCTGTCCGCACTGTGCCTGTCGGGCGGGCAGATCGGCTTCGTGCTCGCGATCGAGAACACGTCGGCCGCCAACGCGCTGGTGCTGCTCGCGACCATGCCGCTGTTCGGCGCGGCGCTGGGCTGGCTGCTGCTGCGCGAGCGGGTGGCGCCGCGCACGCGGTTCGCGATCGCCGTGGCGCTGGCGGGCATCCTGGCGATCTTCGCGGACTCGCTCGGACGCGGCGGAGCGCTCGGCGACGCCTTCGCGGTCGGGACCGCCCTGCTGTACGCGATCAACCTCGTGATCCTGCGCCGGGCGGGCGACGCGATCGTCCTGCCGGGCCTCGCGGTGTCGGGCCTGATCGCGGCCATGGTCGCCCTGCCCCAGGCCCAGCCGCTCGCGGTCCCCCTGCCCGACCTCGCGATCCTCGCCTGGATCGGCCTCGTCCAGTTGCCGCTGGCGCTCGTGCTGTTCTTCGGCGGCACCCGCTTCGTGCCGGCGGCCGAGGTGGCGCTGATGTCGCTGATCGAGACGGCGCTCGGGCCCTATCTGGTCTGGCTCGGCGTCGGCGAGGTGCCGGCCCGGGCCGCCTTCTTCGGCGGCGCGCTCGTGATCGCGGCGATCGCCGCCAACTCGCTCCTGGCGCTGCGCCCGTCGCGACGGGTTCCTCAGTCCTAGCGATCCTCCGGTCGCTTGCAACTCCAGGCCGGCGCCCGGATGATGTACACTACCGCGAACGGCTGGCACGAAAGGGGAGTTCAGTGTCGGGATGGAGGCCCAGGCGCGCAGGCGGACCCGGAGCGACAGGTCCCGCGGCGCCCGGAGCGCAGGCAGGCAAGCCGCCCCGGCCGCCGATCCGCTGGCCGGCTGCGGGTCCCGGCGTGCCGGCGCGGCCCCCGGCGCTGCAACCGAAGCAGGCAGGTATCGCGGCCGGGCGGCACGCGCCGCCGACGACCAGGTTCGCCTCCCCGCCCGCTCCGGCGTCCCGCGGGGCCGCGCCGCTCCAACTCCGGCCGGTGCCTGCGGTACGGCCGGCCGCCTTCCACGCACCGCCGCCGCAGCCTCCCGGCTCCGCCCCCGTCGTGCAGAGATGGGAAGCCGTAACCGGCGCGGTCACGGCCCATCCCTGGATCAGCGCCACCCTCGCCGTCGGCGGGCTGATCGCGGCCGGCGCCGCCTATGGGGTGAGCCGGTACCGGTACGACAAGGGACTGAAGTCGAGCCTCGACAGCAAGTACCGGGACATCGCCACGAAGCTGGGTCCGGTGAAGAGGGGGGACCTCGATAGGGTCACCAAGAAGGCCCACGGCCAGAGCATCCTCCTCGTCGCCAAGGACGAGATGGTGAAGGAGTTCACCGGCAGGACGGGCGACGTGGCGAAGATGATGCGCAGCTTCACCGCCGTCTGCCGCCGGCTGTCCTTCAGCTACGACCCGAACCTCGTGGACTGCCAATCGGTGACGTCCGCCCTGTCGATAGGCCTCGAGGAGCTCGGGATCGCCTGCGAGACCGTCTTCATCGGCAGCGCCAGCGCCGAGCGGGTCGTCGTCAGGGTTCCGGACCCGATCGACAGGGCCTGGACCGGCGGGCCGGTCTGCTCGGCCTCCAGCCAGCGGATCGCCGGCTGGGTCGGCTTCGACAACCATTGGGGGGTCAAGGTCCGCGGCACGATCTACGATCCGACCGGGGGCTATGTCGGCGGCGAGGACGGATGGTACGTCCTGCTGACCGGGAGCGAAGGCGGACGCTACACGCTGGCCAGGAGGCTGCCCGGCCGCGACGAGCTCGCGGCCGATGTCGCGAACGTTGGACAGGTCACGCGGACGACGCTCGTCCACGCCAAGGGGAAGATGCAGTAGGCGGCGTCCCCGCGCTCACCGCGGGCGGGAGCGCAGGCGCGCGAGCGCCCAGGAGGCCGCATCGCGCACCAGTTCCGAGCCGTCGTCGAGCAGCCGCTCCACCGCCCCGGACTGTGCCGGGTCCCCCGTGTTGCCGAGCGCGATCAGCACGTTGCGCACGAAGCGGTCGCGGCCGATGCGCTTGATCGGGGAGCCGGAGAAGACCTGGCGGAACGATGCGTCGTCGAGCTGGGCCAGGTCGACCAGGCGCGGCGCCGTCAGCTCCGCGCGCGGCAGGAACGCGGCCTCGCGCGTGCGGCGGGCGAACTTGTTCCATGGGCAGGCCGCCAGGCAGTCGTCGCAGCCGTAGATCCGGTTGCCCATCAGCGGGCGCAGCTCCTCCGGGATCGGGCCCTGATGTTCGATCGTCAGGTACGAGATGCAGCGCCGGGCGTCCAGCCGGTACGGCGCCGGGAACGCGGCGGTCGGGCAGGCGTCGAGGCAGCGCCGGCAGGAGCCGCAGCGGTCCCCGCCCGGCGCGTCGGGCGGCAGCTCCAGCGTGGTGTAGACCTCGCCCAGGAACAGCCAGGAGCCATGCGCGCGCGAGACGAGGTTGGTATGCTTGCCCTGCCAGCCGAGGCCGGCCTGCTGGGCGAGCGGCTTCTCCATCACCGGGGCCGTGTCGACGAAGACCTTGACCTCGGCGTCATAAGCCTCGTGGACCCAGCGCGCCAGCGCCTTGAGGCGGCTCTTGACCACGTCGTGGTAGTCGCGCCCGCGGGCATAGACCGACACGACCCCGCGGTCGGGATGGTCGAGCAGGCGGCGCGGATCCTCGTGCGGGGCGTAGGACAATCCCAGCGCGATCACCGTGCGCGCGTCGGGCCACAGGACGCGGGGATCGCCGCGCCGGTCGGCCTTCGCCTCCATCCAGCCCATGTCGCCGTGATGGCCCCCGGCCAGGAACTCGCCGAGCCGTTCGCGCGCCTGCGTCCCGAGGGCGGCGGGCGCGAAGCCGACCGCGTCGAACCCCAGCGCCAGCGCCCGGTCCCTGATCGCCTCCCGGGTCCCGGGGTCAGCCTCGGCCACGATAGGGCGCCACGTCGTGCGGCGGTATCCAGACGCCGGCCGGCGCCTCGCCGGTCTGGTAGAACACGTCGATCGGCATGCCGCCGCGCGGGTACCAGTAGCCGCCGATGCGCAGCCACAGCGGCGCCAGTTCGGTTTGCAGGCGCCGGGCGATCCCGACCGTGCAGGCCTCGTGGAAGGCGCCGTGGTTGCGGAACGAGGTCAGGTACAGCTTCAGCGACTTGCTCTCGACCAGCCAGTCGCCGGGCACGTAGTCGATCACGAGATGGGCGAAGTCCGGCTGGCCGGTGATCGGGCACAGCGAGGTGAACTCCGGGGCCGTGAAGCGCACGAGGTAGCGCTCGCCCGGATGGGGATTGGGGACGCGCTCGAGCTTCGCCTCCTCGGGCGAGGCCGGCTGCACCGTCTGCCCGCCGAGCTGCGTCAGGCCGTCATAGATGGACTGCGACATCGCTTGTCTCCTTCCGGACCGCCAGCGGGTCGGGCATCGCGGGATGGTCGCCCAGCGCGAGCTCGGCCTCCAGCTCGGCCGCGCGCTCCTCCAGTCGGCCCTGCTCGATCGCGCCCCGGAGCTGCGCCATCAGGTCCTGGTAATGGGTGAGGTTGTGCCAGGTCAGCAGCATCGGCCCCAGCATCTCGCCCGCCTTGAACAGGTGGTGCAGGTAGGCCCGGCTGTGGTTCCGGCAGGCCGGGCACGCGCAGGCCTCGTCCAGCGGGCGCTCGTCATGGGCATGGCGGGCATTGCGGATGTTGAGCGTGCCGCGGCGCACGAAGGCCTGCCCGGTCCGCCCCGACCGGGTCGGCATCACGCAGTCGAACATGTCGATGCCGCGCCGCACCGCGCCGATCAGGTCGCCGGGCCGGCCGACGCCCATCAGATAGCGCGGCCGCCCGCGCGGCAGCAGCGGCACGGTCGCGTCCAGCACGGCGAACATCGCTTCCTGCCCCTCGCCGACGGCGAGCCCGCCGACCGCGTAGCCGTCGAAGCCCATGCCGGTCAGCGCCTCGACCGATTCCGCCCGCAGTTCCGGATGGACGCCGCCCTGGACGATGCCGAACAGCCCGTAGCCCGGCCGCTCGACGAACGCCTCGCGGCAGCGCGCCGCCCAGCGCATGCTGAGGCGCATGGACCGGGCCGCCTCCTCCGGCGTCGCCGGGAACTGCGTGCACTCGTCCAGGCACATCGTGACGTTGCTGTCGAGCAGGTGCTGGATCTCGATCGAGCGCTCCGGCGTCAGGTGGTGGCGGCGCCCGTCGAGATGGGAGCGGAAG
>NZ_DASYHS010000217.1:0-8110 GCF_035998295.1 Arenibaculum sp.
GACGATCGGGACGAACCAGCCGGACACCACGTCGGCGAGGCGCTGGATCGGCGCCCGGCTGCGCTGGGCTTCGGCGACCATGGCCACGATGCGCGCGAGCATGGTGTCCGAGCCGACCTTCTCGGCCCGGATCACCAGCGCCCCGGTCTGGTTCACCGTGCCGCCGACCACCTTCGCGCCGGGCTCCTTGCCGGCCGGCATGGACTCCCCGGTCACCATGGACTCGTCCACCGCGCTGCGGCCCTCCAGGACCTCGCCGTCCACCGGCACGCCCTCGCCGGGCCGCACGCGCAGGCGGTCGCCGACCTGCACCGCGTCGAGCGGCACCTCCTCGTCCTCGCCGCCCTGGGGAGGAAGGCGCCGGGCCGTCCTGGGGGCGAGGTTCAGCAGCGCCCGGACGGCGCCGCCGGTCCGCTCGCGCGCGCGGAGTTCGAGCACCTGGCCGAGCAGCACCAGCACCGTGATCACGGCGGCGGCCTCGTAGTAGACGGAGACCAGCCCCTCGGCGTTGCGGAAGCCCGGAGGGAAGATGCCGGGCAGGAAGGTCGCGACGAGGCTGAACGCGTAGGCGACGCCGACGCCGAGCGCGATCAGGCTGAACATGTTGAGGCTGCGCCGGCGCAAGGAGTGCCAGCCGCGCTCCAGCAGCGGCCACCCCGCCCACAGGACGACGGGCGTGGCCAGCAGGAACTGGAGCCACAGGGAGAGCCACGCAGGGATCAGCGCGTGCAGGCCGAGCCCGGGAACGTGCGCGCCCATCTCCAGGACGACCAGCGGCACCGCCAGCGCCGCGCCGATCGCGAAGCGCCGGGTCATGTCCGCGAGTTCCGGGTTCGGCCCGCCCTCGACGCCGGCCGTGACCGGTTCCAGGGCCATGCCGCAGATCGGGCAGGTACCCGGCCCCTCCTGGCGGATCTGGGGGTGCATCGGGCAGGTGTAGATCTCCCCCTGCCCCGCCTCCCGCCCGGGGTCCGTCATCCGGCCTTCGTGCCCGGAATGATGATGGTGGTGGTGGTCGTGAGGCGCGTGCCCCCGGTGCGGCTCGGCCATTGCCCTTCCTTTCCTTCATCCGCTCCGTCGCCGGCGTCGATATCCGGCGACGCGGTCGAGGTTCATCCTTCCAGCGATGGGAAGGTCAAGGCGAATCCGCGGTCGGCCGGAGCCGCCGGACGGGTTGCGCAATGGCATGGACGCCGGGGGTGCCTACATTGATCGAGATCAAGGCGCCACGCCCCCGCCTCCTCCCATGAATACCGGAGAAGGCCTGCGGCCCGTCAGCCAATCCTGGAGATTCAGATGAGATTGCCATTCGTCGCTGCCGCCATGCTGGCCGCCCTGCTCGCGGCCGCCTCGCCGGGATGGGCGCAGACAGCCCCAGGCGGTCATGAGGGACACGCCGCGCCGGCTTCGTCCTCGCCCGTCGTCCGCGAGTTCGAGGCGGCCGGCGACCGCATGCACCGGGACATGGGCCTCCGGCTCACCGGCGATGCCGACCGGGACTTCGCCCAGGCGATGATCCCCCACCACCAGGGCGCCATCGACATGGCGCGCATCGTGCTCGAGCACGGCCGTGACCCGGAGCTCCGGGACCTCGCGCAGGGCGTGATCGAGGCCCAGGAGAAGGAGATCGAGCAGCTGCGCGACTGGCTCGCCCGCAACCCGGGGAACTGATGCGGCTTCCGGCAGGCGCGCGAACCGCTACGCGGGGTCCCCGAGGCCGTCCCCGATGCTCAGCAGGAGATCTTCCGGGCGGTAGGGCTTCGGAGCTGACGCCGACGGCAGCCTTCCTGCGCGACGGCGGGCGCGACGCCCGTATGCTGGCGGCACTGGTCGTCCACCAGATGCTGAAGAACCACCAGGGCGGCCAGCCCGTCGCCGTGGCCATGCTGGGGCCGGACGGCGCCGGCTACATCGACGTGGACGATCGCGGCGGGGCGGCCGGGCTGTCCGTGCAGGCCGCCGGCGACGCGGCGCAGCAGGCGTCGCGCTGACGCCCGCCTGGGCCGCAGGCGGTCTCAGGACTCCTCGTGCAGCATCGCCTGGTAGATCTTCCAGACGGTCTCGACGCTGACCTGGCCGGCGCGCGCGCCGGCGGTCAGCATCGCGGCACTCGGCTTCACCGGCACGGTGGTCAGGCCGGCCTCGCCGAGCGCCTGGACCGTCTCGAGCGCATAATCCATCGCCTTGCTGGTGCTGCGGCGTTCCTGGGGCATCGTGTTCATGGCCGTGTCCATCGTTCTCTCCGCGGGTGCTCCGGTTCCGTCCCGACGCAAGGGGGATGCCAGATTCCGAATCCTCCATGCTTGCGGACGCAGCCGGCCATGCGCGACCGAAGAAACCGTTGCATGCAGTGCAATTTTCCGCCGAATCCCCGGCATATGGAATCCATCCGGCCGGCCGCCGGGCAACAACCCCAACCAGGGATCGGCACTTCGTTCGCAAATTGAAGAAACCAGGATGCGAAGTCCGTTGCAGAATGCGAAAGCGGCATGGGATCGAATTCCCTGCCTTCCGTCACTGCAGGCGGTCGGCCCTGTGCATGGAGCCGTATTGTCCCGGCGTGACGCCGAAGACCTTCTTGAACACCCGCGCCATGTGGGACTGGTCCGAGAAGCCGCATGCCCCGGCGGCATCGATCAGCCTGACGCGCGACCTGAGCAGGCGCGCCACCTCGTTGGCCCGCTGCTGCAGCCTCCAGGTATGCGGGCAGATCCCGAAGTTCTTCTTGAAGCTCCGGATCAGGGCGAACGGCGACATGCCGACCTCGTTCGCGACCTGGTCGAGCGAGATGCCGTCGAAGATCGTGTCGGCCAGTATCTTTCTTGCCTGCTCGGCCCTGTCGTCCGATGACCGCCTGCTGCGCGGCTGGGGCGCCAGCATGTCGAGGTTGTTCGACAGCCAGCCGAGGAACGACCGGAACCGGTCGCCGCGCTCGCCATTGGGCCCGTCGACCTCCGAGCGGTAGTGGATGTCGAGGAAGAGCGAGCCGGCCGGGTTGCCGGCGTCGTGGACGGGCCTGAGGAACTGCATGCCCTCTATGTCGGCCGGGGACATCCGCGAGAAGCCGGCGAGCGTCTCCGGCCGCAGATGGACGCTGCGCATCTTCCAGCCGGCCCCGTCCACGGGCCGCGCGGCATGGACCTGGTGCGCGCCGATCGTCACGAACTGGCCCTTGTCCACCCGGTAGCTCGTCCCGTCGATGTCGATCCGCACCGTCCCGCCGGTGACCAGGATGAACGTCAGGACGTCATGGGAATGCGCCATGAACTCGTGATCGTACCGGCTGTGGAACAGCACCGCGTCGGGCATGTCGGACGCATGCCAGCACGTCCTCGTGGACGGCCCCGAGACAGAAGCTCCACGCCCCAATTCCCGCCCTCCCGCGCCGTGCGACGCCAGCCGCGACGCAACCATTCCAATGCTACCTTACTTTCAGCCGGAATATCTTGGACGAAATTGCGCCGGATGACGGCCGGCGTTGCGCAGTATCGTCCAAGACGCTGATTATCGGCTCGGGTCTAATCCCATATCGAACCGGGCCGGGTCCCGGGGCGGATTCGCGAGGAACGGCCAGCAATGGATCGGCCAGCAATGGATCGGCCAGCAATGGATCGGAGCGTCAAAGCCACGGATTGGATCGCACATCACGCGATCCTCACGCCTTCGAAGCCCGCCTGCGTCGACTTGGCATCGGCCAGGCGACGCAGCTACGGCGAATTCAATGCGCGGATATCGGCCCTGGCCGGTTTCCTGCGCACGACGCTCGAGCTCGAGGACGGGGCGCGGGTCCTGGTGCTGTCGAAGAACGACATCGACGTGTTCGAGATCCAGTTCGCCTGCCAGCGCGCCGGACTGATCTTCGTCCCGGTGAACTGGCGGCTGGCGGAACGGGAGATCGACTTCATCGCGCGCGACAGCGCCGCCAGCGTCCTCTTCCACGGTTCGGAGTTCGGCGAGGTCGCCGAAAGCTTGCGCGACCGAGGGGTCGTGCCGCATCTCGTCGAGATGAGGTGCGGCCGGCCGAGCGCATACGAGACCTGCATCGCGACGTCGACGCCGCTGGCCAAGAACGTGGAGCGGGACGACACCGACTGCTGGGCGCTGATCTACACGTCGGGGACCACCGGCCATCCCAAGGGCGCCATGATCAGCTACCGGATGGCGCTCTACAACGCCATCGGCCTGTGCGCCGCCTTCGACATCGACGGATCGAGCCATGGCCTGGTGATGCTGCCGACCTTCCACACCGGCGGCCTGAACGTGTTCGCCAATCCGATCTTCCATCGGGGCGGCACCAACGTCGTGATGCGCGATTTCGAGCCCGGCGCGGCGATCGCCGCCGTCACGGCGGCCGGCAGCCGCATCACGCACATGATGGCGGTGCCGACCATGCATGCGATGCTGGCCGCCGAGCCGGGTTTCGACGGGCTGGCCGCGAGCCGGTTGCGCGCCATAGCAGTCGCCGGTGCCAGCTGCCCCACGGCGACCATCGACGCCTACGAGCGGATCGGCCTGCAGCTGCGCCAGTGCTGGGGGATGACGGAAGCGGGGCCGCTAGGCATCCTGATGCCGCCCCACAACCCCGCGGACAAGCGCGGCTCGTCCGGCCTGCCCGGCCTGTTCCTCGAGGCCGCGATCGCGGCGGCCGACGGATGTCGTGCGCCCGACGGCGAGATCGGCGAACTGATCGTCAGGGGACCCGTCGTCACCCACGGCTATTGGCGGCGCGAGGACGCCAACGAGCAGTCCTTCGACGCGTCCGGCTGGTTCCGCACCGGGGACGCCGCCTATCGGGACGAAGACGGCTACTACTACGTCGTCGACCGCTGGAAGGACATGTACATATCCGGCGGCGAGAACGTCTATCCGGCCGAAATCGAGCGCGTGCTCCATCTCGCCGAGAGCGTCGCCGACTGCGCCGTGGTCGGCAGGCCCGACGGGAAATGGGGCGAGGTCGGCCGCGCCTTCATCGTCGCCAAGGACCGGTCCGCCATCGCTGAGGCGGACTTGGCGGCCCACTGCGGGCGGCACCTCGCGCGCTACAAGATCCCGAAGGAATTCGTCTTCGTCGACGCGCTGCCGCGCAACGCCTCCGGCAAGATCCTCAAGCAGAAACTGCGCGAGGCACCGTAACGCGCGACGTACGCGCCGCGTTCGAGAAAGGAAATCCCCATGAACCACGTCTCCTATTGCCTAGCCGGAGCGGTCGGACGCATCGAGATGCACCGCCCGCCGGCGAACAGCTACGAAATCTCCTTCATGCGCGACCTGGACGCGGCCATCACGAAGGCCGAGGACGACGCCGGCTGCCGGGTCGTGGTGGTCGGGAGCGCCCTGCCGGGATTCTTCTGCGGCGGGGCGGACATCAAGCAGTTCGGGGCGAACGAACCACGCGAGAACATCGAGATGATCACGCTGGCCCACGAGACGCTGAGCCGGCCGGCGAGGAGCGGGAAGATCTATATCGCCGAGATGTCGGGCCATGCGCTGGGCGGCGGCCTCGAAATCGCGCTCGCCTGCGACTTCCGGTTCGCCGCCAGGGGGAACTTCAGGTTCGGCCTGCCGGAAGTGAAGCTCGGCATCCTTCCCGGCAACGGCGGCACCCAGCGGCTTTCGGCGCTCGTCGGCCCGAACAAGGCTCTGGAGCTGATGGTCACCGGCGCCACGCTGGCGCCCGAGGAGGCGCTTGCGCTCGGCATCGTCAACCGCCTGTACGAGGCGGACGCGCTGGCGTCCGAGACGCGGAGCTTCGCCGAGGAACTGGCAGGTGCTGCGACCCTGGCGATCGGCAGGATCAAGCGCACCCTCCATGACGGCCATGCGCCCGCCCTCCAGGCCGGCATGGCCGCCGAACGCCGCTACATCGCCGAGCTGTTCGTCTCCTCCGATGCGAGGGAGGGCTTCGCCGCGTTCGTCGAGCGGCGCAAGCCGCAGTTCTCGGGAACGTAGCGCCCCGCAATATCGTCCAAGAAGTCCCGCAACCCGGGAGCTAACATCCCGTCACGGGAGAAAAAAATGAGCCTCACGCTGTACACCTGGGCGACGCCGAACGGCCACAAGCCACAGATACTTCTGGAGGAGCTGGGCGTCCCCTATGAGGTGCGCCCGGTCAACATATTCGAGGGCGAGCAGTTCACCGACGAGTACCGTCGCGTGAACCCGAACCGGCGCATACCGGCCCTCGTCGATGCGACCGATCCGGACCGGCCGCCGCTACGCGTGTTCGAATCCGGCGCCATCCTGCTGCACCTCGCCGAGAAGTACGGCCGCTTCATCCCGGCCGACGCGCATGGCCGGTCCACCGCGTTCCAGTGGCTGATGTGGCAGATGGCCGGCCTCGGCCCGATGCTGGGCCAGGGCCAGCATTTCTGGACCTACGCCAAGGAGAAGCATCCCTATTCGATCGACCGCTACACGAAGGAAGGCGAACGGCTGCTGTCCGTGATGGAAAGCCATCTGGCCGAACACGAGTTCCTGGCCGACGAGTACTCGATTGCCGACATCGCCTGCTTCCCCTGGGTGCGCATCCACAAGCTCGCCAATCTGAGCCTCGACGAGCTGCCCCATCTCCGGCGCTGGTACGGCGCCATCCGCAAGCGCCCGGCCGTGGAACGGGGCCTCAACATACTGCGCGACCACCTGACCGGGGTCCCCGATACCGGGCGGGCCCACGACGTCATGTTCGGCGAGACCCAGTTCCGCAAGAGATAACTCCCGTTCGGCAATGAAAGGCGGCAGACCTTGGCCAGCGTCAACGGCATCGCGCACACCATCCTCACGGTCTCGAGCTTCGATGAGGCGCGCCGGTTCTATGCGCCCCTTATGGAGTTCTTCGGGATGGAGAAGGTCTTCGACGGCGACGATTTCGTGTACTGGGTCGGCGGGCGCACGGCGCTCGGCATCCAGCCCTGCGACGAGGCCTACAACGCCGAACGCTTCGTGCAGCGCCGCGTCGGGCTCCACCACCTGTGCTTCCGGGCCAGGGAGCGTGCCGACATCGACCGGACGGCGGAGCTCCTGAAGAAGATGGGGGCGACGATCATACGCGGCCCGACCGAGGGCGCCTGGGCGCCCGGCTACTACTACGTCCTGTTCGAGGACCCCGACGGCATCCGGCTGGAAATCAACCACGTGCCCGGCCAGGGCGTGCTGGCGGAGGACACCGCCTTCGACCCGAGCGACGATTTCCAGGCCGGGAAGCAGCCGTGACGCGCTGGCCGACCCGCCTCGCGAACGTCCAGCTGTTCCTGTCGGGCGCCGGCATCGTGCTGATGATGGTCAACATCTCGCTCGACGTGCTGGGTACCGGCCTGTTCGGCGTGGGCGTTCCCGTGACCATCGAGCTCGTCACCTACTACTACATGATCATGGCCGTCTTCCTGCCCCTGGCGGCCGTCGAGGCGAAGCGCGAGTACCTGATCGTCGACCTGTTCATGGACAGGGCGCCGGAGGGGCTGCGCCGCTGCTCCGAGATGCTGCGCGCGCTCGCCACGGCCGCGGTCTTCGCGCTCCTGTCCTGGCTGACCCTCATGAGCGCCCTGAAATCGTACCGCACGGGCGAGCTCGTGCTCAGCGCGCTGACCGTCCATGTCTGGCCGGCGCGGTTCATCCTGCCGGCGGCGTTCGCAGCCGCCGCCCTGGTCGCGGCGGGCGACCTTCTCGCCCTCGTGCGGCAGCCGGGGCGGCGGGAGCAGGAACCATGAGCAACGTCGCGATCGGGCTCATCGTCACCGGCGGCGTCTTCCTGGGTATCGCCGCCCGTATCCCGATCGGCATCGCGCTCGTGCTCGGCAGCCTGGCCGGGCTGACATGGCTCAGCGGCCTCAAGGTGGCGCTGTCGCTGACCACCGCCGTCCCTTTCGAGTTCGCCGGGGAATGGAGCCTGAGCGCCATCCCGATGTTCCTGCTGATGGGATACGTCGCCTCCAACACGGGCCTTGCCAACGGCCTGTTCGAGGCGCTGCGCGTGGCGCTGCGCGGCGTCCCCGGCGGCATGGCGTCCTCGACGGTCGTCGCGTCGGCGGTCTTCGCCTCGGCGTCGGGATCGAGCGTCGCGACCTCCGCCGCGATGGCCAGGATCGCCGTGCCGGGAATGCTGGCGGCCGGCTAC
>NZ_DASYHS010000279.1:0-81034 GCF_035998295.1 Arenibaculum sp.
CAAATCGGCGACGGAGCATGGCTTGGCCGACATCCTGACCGAAGTCGTCCTGATGGACCGGATGCCGTTGACCTTCAACGCGCTGGTCGTCGAATACACCACCCACTGCACGGCGCGATGCGCGATGTGCTATCAGGCCGCCGGGCCCAAGGGTTCCGACATCCTCAGTTCGGCACGGCTGTCCGAGGACACGATCCGGCGGCTGGTGCGCGAGGCGCGGTCGATCGAGAGCCTGGAGCCGCGCTTCCACATCACCGGCGGCGAAGCCTTCATCGACGAGGACATGCTGCTCCGGATGGTCGCGTTCGCCCGCGACGAAGGCTTCTCCACCCTGACCACGACCACGAACGCCTTCTGGGCGGCCAAGCCGGAGCGCGCGCTCGCGCTCTGCCGCAGCGCCAGGCAGGCGGGCCTCACGGGCATGGAGATAAGCTGGGACCATTGGCATCGCCCCTTCGTCGATGCCGAGGCCGTCAGCAACTGCCTGGACGCCTGCGCCGCGACCGGCATCGATGCCAATCTCCGCATCCTGTCGACGCGCTCGCACTCCTATGCCGAGGCGCTCGCCCTGATCAGGCCGGACTCGCTGGCGAAGGTCGGCAGCGTGACCTGCGCGCCCGTCCATCCCACGGGGCGCGCCTCGCGCGAACTCGACCTCGACGACGTCTATCACCAGGGCACGCTCGACGACACCTGCCACTCCGTGCTCAACCTCACGGTCAACGCGCGCGGCGACGTGTCGCCCTGCTGCGCCGGGCTGGACCAGCTGTCCTCGTACCGCTTCGGCAATGTCGGGGAACGGCCCCTCCACGACATCGCCGAGCGCCTGAACCGGTCTCCGATCATCCGGATGCTGGTCTTCCGGGGCGTGCGCCACCTGCTGGCCGCGATGAAGGAAGCCGGCGTCGAGGTCGAGGGCGACTACCGCGGCATCTGCCATCTGTGCTGGTCGATCTTCTCCGATCCCGCCCATGTCGAGGCGCTGGAGACGGCGATGAGGGAGCGCCGCCGCGGCGCCATCGGCGCGGCGATCGCGCGCCTGCGGGACGCGGCGGCGGTCCAGGGCGTGCCCCAATGAGCGGCGTGCCCCCTGCCCTCACCCCTGCCCCTGCTCTGCCCTCGCCCCTCGACTTCGCGGGTCCCGGCCGGCCGCTGCTGCGCGCCTTCCGCTCGATCGCGATCGTGCTGGAACGGATGCCCGGGCCGGCCGCCGCGCTCGGCCCCGACGTGGCGGCCCTCGCGGACTGGATCATCCGCTGGGACAACTGGTTCCGGCTCGCCGCCGGCATGGACCGCGGCAACGGGCTGCATCTGCAGTATCGCCGGGACGCCGTCGTCGTGACGGACCTGGACTTCGCCGACCTCCTTACGGCAAGGCCGATCGGCGAGGCATGCCGGACCGCCGGCATCGGCTTCGGCGCGCCGGTGCTGATGTCGGCCGCCATCGCGCATCGCGGCGAACTCGTCTCGGTCCTGGGCGAAGGCTGGCTGCAGGCGCTGACCCTGGTCCACGACCTTCCCGCCGGGGACGCCGGCGCCCTCGTCCCGTTCGTGGAGGAGATCTTCTCGACCGGCCTGCAGGTCCAGCTCGCCGGCAATCCCGCCGACTTCCTGCGAAGCGGCCTCCTGGATTCCCCGCTGCTCAACGCCCGCAACGTCACGATCAACCCGAGGAACCCGGGCGCGCCCGAGGCGCCGTCGCTGCGGCCGCAGCCCTGTCTGCCGCTAATGCGGCTATATGTCGATTCGACCGGCCGTCTCTATCCCTGCCTGGGGATGCTGGGGTTGGAAGCCGGATGCCTGGGGCACATCGACGACGCCCTGGAGGACACGGTCCTCGGCGGCCTCCCCTCGCCGCTCGACCTCGCGGAACTGGCCGTGGCGGGCCCCGTGCTCACGGGGGATGACCTCCCCGCCCGCCACCTGGGCCTGCCGACGGCCTGCGAACGGCACCGAAGCGCGATCGGGGCCTGATCAGGTCTTGGGGCTTTTGGGGCCCTTGGCGCTCTCCCGGCCACGCAGCGCGGCCAGCCTGGCCCGGTCCGTGGCGGCGACCGCACCGGAAGCGGCCACGGCCGTGGTGGCATAGACGGCGACGGCGTTGTTCGACGCGACGACGGCGACCGCCACGTCCCTCGGCGCCTTGAGCACGCGCCCGCCGGGCAGCCGGATGCCGGCCTTGTCGAGTCCCTTCAGGCGCGCCACCTCGGCCAGCGCCTCGGTCTTCACCGCGGCCGTCACCGCCGACACGGCGGCAGCGGCCACCGTCGCGGCCCCGGCCATCACGCAGGCGTTGGGCTGCTGGCGCATGTAGGCGATGTCGCGCAAAGCCCCGGGAGACAGGCGGTTGCCGAGGCGCTCCTTCAGGTTGGCGCCGAAGACCACGGTATCGACGATGTCGCGCACCAGCGCGGGGTCGAGCAGCACGCCGCTGTCCCGGGCGAAGCCGACCGGGTCTTCGAGGAAGCGCTCGGCCTCGTCGGGACGATCGATCAGCCCTTGCAGGAAGCACACCTGCACGTCCGGGGGCGAGGCGCCGACCCATGCGACGGCCTCGCGGGTGGCTTCCCAGTCGGAGCGCGCCTTCTCGTCGCTCCTGGCGACCTCGAGCGCGATGGAGGCGGCGGCGGACTCGGTCCGGGCGCCCGCCCCGGCTCCGGCCCCGATCCCGGCTTCGTCCTGCGCGTCGCGGACGAGGCGCAGCAGCTCGCCGACGGTCAGGTTCGCGACCGGCGTCTCGAGATCGACGTCCCGGCGCTCGGCCGGCACCGGCGGTTGCTCGCTTTCGTTGGAAACGGAGTCGTCCGCGCTGTGCTTCGGGCCATCTGACACGACAGGCTCCTTCGAAAGCTACGCTTCAGTGGTTCACTTTTTCTACCATAGCACGATTTCCGCTCCGTTTTCGAGCGGCGATGTCATGCCTGTCGGGGTTACGTGACGAAGGCGCCGACCAACGCCGCCAGCAGACGTATCACGGCCGCCAGGCCGAGCAGGACCGACGCCAGGGAGACCAGGCCGACGAGGAGCTCCGGGGCACCGGCCGGGGCCGCGACGGGGCCGTCGTCCGCGGCCGGTATCCGGGCGTCGGCCGCCGCCACGCGCTGTCCCGTATGAAGGAAGGGGTCGTCGCTCCCCTCCCCGGCCGCCGGTTCTTCCGTGTCCGGCGGCAGGACGGCGCCTTCGAACCTGATCGGCAACGACCGGGCGACGGCGAAGAACGCCCGGTCCTGTGCCTGGAAGTGCAGATGCGGCTCCGTCGAATGGCCGGAGTTGCCGCAGGCGCCGATCGGCTCGCCCTCGCGGACGCGCTGCCCGGGCCGGACCGGCACGCTGCCCCGGCGCAGATGGGCGGACAGGCTGATCCAGCCGTCATCGTGCCGGATCAGGACGAAGTTGCCCCGGGGGTCCGCGGCCCGCCAGTCGATCCAGCCGAGCCCGGGACGGGGATGGTCGCGGCAGCCGTCGCGGATCGCGATCACCGTGCCGGCGGCGGCGGCGAGGATCGGCATGCCGAACGCCGGATAGGTCGTCAACGGACCAGCCTCCGGCTCCCGCCCGTCGGCCGTGTCCCGGACGAAGTCGTAGGCGAAGCGCTGTCCGATCAGGTACCAGGAATGCGATGTGCCCGGCGTCGAGCCGCCCCTGTGCACCCGCCAGGTGCCCTCGAAAGGAAGGCGCGCGGTTACGACCGGCAGCGCCGCCGGACCTCCGACGAGATCGCGCAGGACCAGCGCCACCTGACCGGCCGATTGCCCGATCGACCAGAGCGCGATCCGGGGATTGAGAAGGAGGGACGCGGCGAGCGTGGCGTAGAAACGCGCATAGACCGCCCCGTCCGAGGTCTTCCCCACCGTGTCATCGCGCTTCGCCATTCCAGGCGATGATGTTGTCGTAGACGGCGTCGGTCAACCGCACAGCGGAGTTGCCGGTCACGTGCCCTCCCCTGTGGATGCCGACCACGTACCGCTTGGCGTTGAACTCCGCCCAGACCGGGGCGCCGCTTTGGCCGCCGGCGGTGTCGATGTCGTAATGCAGGATCTGCGGCTCGAGGCGCAGGATCTCGCGGGCATGGTGCCACTGCGTGCCGGTCGGCTTGTCCGCGGGATAGCCCGAGAGCTGGACGGTGCTGCCGGCCAGCGCCTGGTCGTCGACGCTGGCGATGCCGAAATAGCCGAGGCTGCCGCCGTAGGCGGCGTCGGCCGGCAGCAGGATCGCCCCGTAGTCCAGGCCGGGCGTCTGGTCGCGCACCCACCCCCCGACGCTCCGGAAGCGGCGGGAAACGGTCGAGCCGTACGGGCGCTCGCCACCGTCTCCGGCCGGTATCACCTCGATCTCCCGCACCCAGCCCCCGCGTTCCGCGATGTGGACGACGTGCCCCGCGGTCACCACGAGGCGGGGCCCGGCGAGCCATCCGGTGCCGAACCACTGGGTGCCGTCCGCCGCGATCACCCGCAGCATGCAGATGCAGCGCCAGGGATAGTCGAGCGTGGGCGTGACCCGGACGCGATCGTCGAACCCGAGCACGACCTCCAGCATCGTGCTGGTCGCCTCGGGATGGCGCATCAGCAGCGGCGCCGGCTCGTCGGCCCGCAGCCCGGCGAAGCAGATGTCGGCGGCCCCGACGATCCCGGGGGTATCGGCCTGCTTCGCCTCCTCGACCGAGCATGAGGTCTCGTGCCGGCGCGCCGCGGTCGACATCTCGCGCACGCGGCACATCGGCGACTTCTGCCGCTCGATCGCCGGCGGCGCCAGCTCGCCCGGCACGGCGTCGTCGGCCGGATCGGGAACCGGTGCCGGCGCCTGCACGCCGGGGCCGCGCCGCTTCGGCGTCGAGCCCTTCTCGTCCTTCATGATCACGGTGCGCTGCCCTCCCCTTCGCTGAATTGCCGCCCGTCGGCCCCGGTCCCGGAATCGACCTCGGCCTCGGGATCGCGCCTCGCCAGATGCGAGGCGAGCGTGCGCGCGTCGAAATGGCCCGGCATGTCAGGGCCGGCCGCCATCACCCGGTCCAGGGGGATGCCGGCGATCTCCGGGACGCGGTCGGTCCGGGCGTCGTCCTCCAGCCGGATTTCGAAGCGGCCGGCGTCGAACGGCTCGCCGGGCGCCGAGGCGACCTTGACCACCCGTTCGCGCAGCCCCCGTTCCTCCAGGGTGAGCGCGCGGTGGATGCAGTAGGGATTGTTGCCGAGACGGCCGAGCAGGCTGTGCGCCGTCCACGAGCAGCCGCCGGTGCAGACCTCGGCGTAGTAGCAGGTGCCGCAGAAGCCCCACAGATCGGCCGGCCCGCGGCGCCCGATCGAGGTCAGCTCCGGCGTCTCGCGCACGATCTCGCGCAGCGGCCGTTCGCGGACGTTGCCGCCGGTGAAGCTCCGGGTCGCCAGCGAAGGGCAACCCTTGATCTTCCCGTCCGCCTCGATCCCGATCACCTGCCGGCCGGCGGTGCAGCTGCTCCAGTGCACGCCGGCGTCCCCGCCATAGCGCAGCGCCCGCTCGTAGGGGCCGAAATAGCCGATGTTGTTCGCCACGACCATCGCGATGCCGGCGGGGTCGAGGATCTGCTCGCGCACCCAGACCAGCAGCGGGAAGATCTCCAGCAGGTCGTCCGGCTGGAGCAGCAGGTCGGGCCGGTCGGCGGCCCGGCCCATGGCGACGGTGAGATGGATCTGCCAGGCCGCGGAGCCGACGTCGCGCATCAGGCGGGCGATGCCCGGCATCTCGGCCGCCGACAGCAGGTTGAGCTGGGAATTGGTGGCGAGCCGGATCGGGCTCCCGGCGATGCGCCGCGACGTCTCCACGGCGGCCCGCCACGAGCCGGACACGCCGCGCTGTGCGTCATGCGTCGCCTCCAGCCCGTCGATCGAGACGCCGATCGAGGAGATGCCGGCCTCGACCGCCTGCTCCAGCCGTTCGGGGCCGAAGTTGCGGCCGCCGGTGGTCATGCTGCAGCCCATGCCCAGGCTCGTGATCTCGCGGGCGATGCGGTGCCAGTCGCGGCGCATATACGCCTCGCCGCCGATCAGCGTGACCTCGCGGATGCCGAGTTCGGCCATCTGGTGGACCAGGTCCAGGCATTCCTCGGTCGACAGCTCGGCGGTGCGCACCTTCCCCGCGCGCGAGCCGCAATGGAAGCATTTGAGGTCGCAGCCCAGCGTCAGCTCCCACACGGCGTGGCCGGGAGGCGTGAAGCCGGCGTCCGGGTCGGCCGCGCGGTTGCGGGGAAGCGCGGCCGGATCGTCGTCCAGTTCGGGATCGCGCCGCGGGCGGGGCGGCGGCGGCGGCGGCGACGCGGCCGCGAGGAACGCCGCGGCCCGTCCCGAGCGGCCCGGCTGCGCTGCCATGTGGGCGAGCGTCCCGGGCGGCGGCGCCGCCGGCTCGTCCAGGATCCCGGCGCCGCAGAACGGGCAGCGCGTGTCCTCGATCTCGTCCTCCAGGCGGACGTAGCGCCCACAGCCCGGGCATGAGGAATAGCCGTACTGGCTGACGCGCAGTTCCCTCGTCATGCGGTGTCCTCCACGCCCGCGCCCGCGCCCGCGCCCGCGCCCACGCCCGCTAGGACGGCGTGGACGTCGAGGTCCTGCGCCAGGCGGAGCGCGAAGGCGAGCCCGTCGTCGACCAGGCGCCGCAGCGATCCGCTCTCCCGCGTCGTCCCCTCGACGGTGAATCCCAGCCACCAGAACTGGCGGACGACGAGGAACGGCCGGATCCAGGCGGCCTCGGTCACGCTCAGGGGCCGGATGCCGGCATATCCTCCCATGAAGCCGTTCCAGACCGGGGTGCCGCGGTCGAGGCGGAAGGTGTTCCAGATGAAGGTCGCGAGATCGTAGGCGCGCCAGGTGCGCGCGGCATGCTCGAAGTCGAAGTAGCGGACTCTGCCCTCCTCGTCGATGAAGGCGTTCTCGTGATGGCTGTCGCCGTGGCAGAGGCCGAACGCCCCCGGCTCTCTCGGCAGCCGGTCGAGCCAGCCGCCCAGCCGGCCGGCCAGTTCCCCGATGCCGTCGGGCATCCGCCCGCCGAGATAGTCGCGGACCGTCCGCACGGGGCCGTCGACGAGATCGTCCCGCTCGCCCGCGGGTGCGCCGCCGGCATCGCCGTAGCCGTCGGAAAGCCGATGCAGCGTCGCCAGAGCCCGGCCGGCGGCCTCGGCGTCGTGCGGGGTCGCCTGGCAGGGCCGTCCCGGCAGGTGCTCGTAAAGCGCGCCCAGGCCCTCGAATGGATGGGCGACCTGCATCTCGCCCGGAATGTCGCAGCGCTCGAACGGGCGGGCAGCCGGTCCGCCCCGGCATGCGAGATGACGCTGGTAGCCGAGCTGCCAATGCAGCCGCGTCACCGTGCCGGTTTCCATCGGAACGGCCTTGAGCAGGAACCGGCGTCCACCGGCCCGGACCGGGCGGATCACGTGGCGGCCCGGTCGCCGCGGCTCGACGACCGTGTCGGCAGGAAAGCCGTACGACTCCACCAGCTTTGCCTGCCAGCCGGCGGAATGCTCGTCCGTCATTGCAGCCCGGACTCGGCCGGCGCCTCTCCCGCGAGGAGCGGCTCCTGTTCCTGGAGCAGTTCGCGGCGATGGCGTTCGCAGATCCAGGGCAGGCCCGTGTAGCGCTGGGCCGGCTCCGGATGCGTCAGGTCGGGGCCCGTCCGCGCGAGCCGGTCGAGGCACAGCGGATAGGGCTGGCCGCCGAGCACCGTCCGCTCGATGGGGTCGTCGATCCTTCCGAGACGGGCGGCCGGCATTCCGACCAGGCCCAGGCAGGGAAAGATCTCCCCCGTGGTATCGACATAGACGCGCAGCCGGGCGAAGCACGGCTGGACCGGCCGCGAGGGGATCGGCAACGTCTCGCCGGTCGTACCGTCCTTGGGGTGGATGGTGATCTGGGTGCTGAGCACGTCCGGGTAATCGAGGAGGCCCAGCTCGCGGATCCGGTCGTAGACCCCGATGAAGCCTATGTGCCCCTTGGTTCGGACGATCGCGCTGAGGATCCGGGCCAGGGCCTCCTCGTCGCCGACGACCTCGTCGCCCGCGACGGAAAGCGCCAACGTGCTGACCCCCGGGCAGGCGACGAGTTCGTTCATCCGCGGCTCGGCGGCAAGGGCCTCGTCGAGCGGGATGGTGACGGAGAAGCCGAAGCCGAGGCCCGCCGCGCGCCGGGCGACCATGCCGATTTCGGCGACGTGATCGAGCAGCCGGTCCCCGACCACCGTGACGTCCCGGTGATAGAGCAGGTGCAGGCGCTCGTTGCGCTCGCAGCCGATCGCGACCTTGTACCAGTCGTCGAAGCGCTCGAGCCAAGCGGCCAGCAAGTCGGGGCTGGGCTCCAGACCGCCGTTCGCGTCGCTGCGGACCAGGAGAGCGACCGAGCGCAGCCACTGCGCCGCCGGCTGCCTTCCGGTCGAGAAATCAATCGGCTTCGGCGTGCGCGCAGCAATGTGGGTCATGGTCATCAACCGCTGTTTCGATCCGCGAGTGCTCCAGGCGATCGAGCGCCCGGCTGAGGGCACGCTGGGTCGCCTTCTCGAGTTCGTCGTCGAGCGCGCGGACGCATTCGGGATCGGAGAAGATGCGCCAGCACATGTGGCAGATCCCGTTGTACTCGCGGCCGACGTCGATCCCCGACCGTTCGAGCAGCGGCGCCAGCGCCGCGATCCCGGAGAACACGACCGTCCGCACGACCGGCGACCGGTTCAGGCGTTCCGCGATGGCGTCGAGGGACGCCTCGCGCACGTTGCCGAACACGTAGTCGGTCTGGTCCAGGCCTGCGCAGCAGGGATAGACGTTGCCCCTGGCGTTGACGGTGAGGTTCAGGACGCTGTGGCAGTTGCCCTCGATGTTGTTCTGGCGATGGAAGTCCTCGGGCGGGATCATCTTCGCCGCGCGTCCGGTCGCGAACACCGGTCCTCCGGATACCCGGCTGGCGCGGGCGAGCGCCTCGGGCCGCAGGAAGGACAGGGCCTCAGAATAGGAGTGCGACTTCGTGCAGAGGATGCGGAGGTTGGTCTCGATCTCGAACTCGCTGCAGGCCTCTAGGCAGTTGCTGACCGCATCGCCCGAGACATAGGGCTTGTGCCAGTAGTCCCAGCTGATTTCCATGCTGGTCACCCCGGCAGCGCGCAGGCGCTCGCAGACCGCGCGGGCGCGGTCGGGCTTGTTCGCCCAGTAGGCGTTGGTCGTGGTTGTGATGTCGAGGAAGCCCGCCTCGCGGGCGGCGGTGAACAGTTCGATGCAGCCGTCGACGTCGATGAACGCCTCGCCGCCGCTCAGGTGAAAGCGCGGGTAGAGCGTCTCGATCGTGCTGGCCTCTGCAATCACCCGCTTGATTTCCGCCGTCGTCAGCGACTGCGTTCCCCAGGTGTCCGAGCCCTTGGGCCCTGCCGACTGGTAGCACATCGCGCATTTGGCGTTGCAGCGCGTCGTGTTCTCCACGACGAGGCCGGCATAGAAGATCGGCATGTCCTGCAACATGGCCAGCCGCACGACGGCGTCGTTCACGGCGACCGGATCGGGAGAAACCTGCATGAGGGCACCGTCAGGAATAAGGCTGGCGCCGCACCTCCCGCCGGCGGCGGTCGCCGCCGGCGGAAGCGCGCGCATGGTTCCAGGGAGCCGTTCTCACATCGAGAATCTGCCGCCGCCGGGCATGCGGATGCCGTTCGGGCCCAGCCCCTTGAGCGCCGCGAGGTCGCTGATCTTGCTGGTGCGCACGACCGTGACGACCGCCTCGACCACGGCGGCGGCGGCTGCCACCACGGCCGCTCCCGCCACCACCGCGGCCGGAACGGCGGCCACCGAGGCGTTGGAGCGCATGTCGAGGAAATCCTGGGCTGCCCGGCCGCCCAGCTTGCCCATCAGCGCACCATCGACATTCACGTCGAACAGGAGCCCGTTGGCCACTTCGCGGACCACGTCCGGGTCGAGAAGGACACCGTGGTCGACCGCGTAGTCCTTGGGCGACGAGGTGAACTTGCGAGCTTCGGCCGGATTGTCGATCAGGCCCTTGATGAAGGCGATCTGGGCCTCGACCGGCGATGCGCCGGCAAGCTTCACGGTCTTGGTGAGATTCTGCCGGCGCCGCGCCACCACGCGGTTGTCCGTGGCGATCTGCGCCTCGATCTGGGCGGCTTCGGGTACGCTCGATGCACCCTCGCCGGACCCGCCGGAAATGCCGCCCGCATCGTTGCCAACGCTGCCCTCGCCGAACTTCGACATGATTGCCCCTCCCTGTTTCAGTCGTCGTAAGGAAGTCCCGTGATCGAGTGTTTCACGGAGGGCGGGCAATACACAATCCGAAAATATACGTTTGCGGTACTTCTTATATAATTTTATTACCTACATTTGTATGCAGGTGAGACTCATCGCCCGGCTCCGGTCGTCGTCTTCTCGTTCCTCTCGACCTGCCGCTCGACACCCACCGCCATCCTGCGCTCCGCTTCCCCCGCAAGGTCCGCACGGCGGCGGCCGAGGCGCGAGAGTTCCGGCGAGCGGCCGTAGAGGACCAGCGTGTCTCCCGGCCGGATGACGGTGTCGCCCCTGGGCGCCCCGGCATAGTGCCCGTCGGGATGGGAGACGCCGAGGACCAGCACACCCTCGTCGGGCAGGCGCATGTCCTCGAGGTTCCGGCCGGCGAGCCAACTGGCTTCCTGAACCTTCAGTTCCATGATCGCGTACTCGCCCGCGAGATGCAGGAGGCCCGCGTAGTCGCGAACGTCCAGGTCGGTATACCGCTTCAGGGCCCGGGCGATGACCCGCGACATCCACACGCCGATCCAGGGGCTGCGGGCCAGGAACCAGAGGCCGGCCAGGCCGCCGACGAGAGCGGCTACGCGCAGGAGGCCGTCCCCGCGCTCGTCCACGGTGACGAACGACAGCATCAGCGTGGAGGCGGCGGTAACCAGGCCGGCGCTGCGCAGGAACATGAGCGCGCTGACGATGCGCCGGCGCACGGGATGCCCGACCACCTGTTCGGACTCGGCCGTCGTGAACCCGGTGCCGGTCCAGGCCGACCGGGCCTGGAAACGTGCTGCCTCACGCGATATGCCGGTGAGGATCAGCGCCTCGGCGGCGACCCGCACCACGATCAGGGACAGGAACAGGACGAAGAGAAGGGACGCGATGGCGATCATGACCGGGCTGAAGCAACCTCCCTCGCCTGCCGACGGGCAGGTACGGAGGTTCGACCGCCGGGCCGGGAAATGGTTCCGCTTAGGGTCCTGCGTTCAGCCCGCGACCTCGATCACCAGCCCGTCATGGGCCGGCAGCACGCCCGGCGGCAGCATGGCGCGCACCGTTTCGTAGTCCATGGTGTGGTTCATGTGGGTCAGGAAGGCCCGCCTCGGCCGGACCCGCTCGATCCATTCCAGCGTGATCGGCAGATGCGCGTGGACGGGATGCTCCGGCGCCACCCGCACGCAGTCGACGATCCAGGTGTCGATGCCCTCCAGCAACGCGAACGCCGTCTCGTCCAGGCGGACGACGTCGGTCGAATACGCGAAGGCCCCGATTCGGAAGCCCAGGCTGGCGCTGAACCCGTGGTCCTGCACGATCGGCGTCACCATGACTCCGCCGACCTCGACCGGCCCTTCGATGAGCCGCGGCTCGACATGCGGCTTGTAGAACATCGTCGCGCCGTAATGCAGCGGCTCGAACACGTAGCCGAAGCGGGAGCACAGGGCTTCCATCGTCTCGGCGTCGGCATAGCCCGGCAGCGGGCCGCCCGTCATGATGTTGACGCCGCGCAGGTCGTCGATGCCGTGCGTGTGATCGGCATGGCCGTGGGTCCACAGCACCGCGTCGATACGCCGGACCCGGTTCGCGATCAGCTGCTCGCGCAGGTCCGGGCTCGTGTCGATCAGGATCGCGAGGCCGTCCACCTCGACCAGGACCGACGGCCGGGTTCGCCGGTTGCGCGGGTCCGCGGGATCGCAGGCACCCCAGTCGTTGCCGATCAGCGGCACTCCGGCCGAGCCACCGCAGCCGAGGACGGTGACCCGGACCGCCACCGTTCAGGCCCCCGCACCCATCCCGGCCTCTTCCGCCGGGGCCGGCATCCGCGAGAACAGGCGCAGGGCGTTCTCGGTGCTGCGGCGCGCCAGCTCGGCCGGCGTCACGCCCTTGACCTCGGCCACGACCGCCGCCGTGTGGGCGACGAAGGCCGGCTCGTTGCGCTTGCCGCGCTTGGGCACCGGCGCCAGGAACGGCGCATCGGTCTCGACCAGGATGCGGTCGAGCGGGACCGTGCCGACGATCGCGCGCAGCTCCTCCGAGTTGCGGAACGTCACGATGCCCGACAGCGAGACGTAGAAGCCCATCTCCAGCGCCTTCTCGGCCAGCGCCCGGCCCGAGCTGAAGCAGTGCAGCACGCCGTCCAGGCCCCTGCCCGCCCCCTCCTCCTCCAGGATCCGCCCGGTGTCCTCGTCGGCGTCGCGGGTATGCACGATGACCGGCAGGCCGGTGTCCCGCGCCGCGCGGCAATGGATCCGGAACGAGCGCTCCTGCGCGTCGCGCGGGCTCTTGTCGTAGTAGTAGTCGAGCCCGGTCTCGCCGATCCCGACCACCTTCGGATGGGCGGCCAACTCGGCGATCCGCTCCGCCGAGACGCCGGCGAGCTCGCTCCCGGCGTTGTGGGGATGGACGCCGACCGTGCAGTAGACGTCGGGGTAGGCCTGCGCGATCTCGCGGATGCGGTCGAACCGCGACAGGTAGGTGCAGATCGTGATCATCCGGGCCACGCCGGCCCGGCGCGCCCGCGCCACAACCTCGTCGCGCTCGTCCGCGAAATCGGGGAAGTCGAGATGGCAATGGCTGTCGACCAGCATCACCGCGCACCCTCCCCGGCCGCCGGCTCAACATAGCGCGGGAACACGCCCTGCGGCGCCGGCAGCGGCGTGCCTGCGACCAGCGCGTGCTCCGGCGACAGCGCCGCGAAGCCGCGCGCGTCCGCCGGCACGGCGAGCTGGTCGAGGATGCGGGCGGACGCGTCCGGCATCACGGCCTGGGTCAGCAGGGCCAGGTGCCGGATCGTCTCCGCGAGCACGTAGAGCACGGTCGCCATGCGCGCGGGGTCCGTCTTGCGCAACGCCCAGGGCGCCTGCTCGTCGACATAGCGGTTGGCGTCGCCGATGACGGCCCAGATCGCCTCCAGCGCGCGGTGGAAGGCCTGCACGCCCAGCTCGCGCCGGCACGTCTCCAGCAGGGCGCGCGCCGCCGCCAGCAGCCGCTCGTCGGCGGGAGAGAACGGTCCGGGCTGCGGCACCGCGGCGCCGCAGTTCTTCTGGATCATCGACAGCACGCGCTGGACCAGGTTGCCGTAGTCGTTGGCGAGGTCGCCGTTGATCCGGTTCATCATGGCGCGGTGGGAGAAGTCGCCGTCGTTACCGAACGGGATCTCGCGGAGCAGGAAATACCGGGTCGGCTCCAGCCCGTAGGTGTCGACCAGCGTCTGCGGCGCGATCACGTTGCCGAGCGACTTCGACATCTTCTGGCCCTCGACCGTCCACCAGCCATGGGCGAAGACTCGCTTCGGCGGCTCCAGCTCGGCCGCCAGCAGGAAGGCCGGCCAGTAGATCGCGTGGAAGCGCAGGATGTCCTTGCCGACCATGTGCAGGTCGGCCGGCCAGTAGCGCGCGAACCCGCTCCCCTCGCCCGTCTCGGGATAGCCCGTCGCGGTGATGTAGTTCGTGAGCGCGTCCAGCCACACATACATGATGTGGTCGGGGTCGCCGGGCACCGGAACGCCCCATTTGAAGGTCGTGCGGCTGACCGACAGGTCCTTCAGGCCGGAGCGTACGAAGGCCATCACCTCGTTGCGCTTGCCCGGCGGCAGGATGAAGTCGGGATTGCGCTCGTAGAACTCCAGCAGCCGGTCCTGCCAGGCCGACAGGCGGAAGAAGTAGCTCGGCTCCTCGACCCACTCGCATTCGGCGCCCGACGGGGCGACGCGCCTGCCGTCGGCGGTGACGGTCAGCTCGTCCTCGCCGTAGAACGCCTCGTCGCGCACGGCGTACCAGCCGGCATAGCTGCCGAGATAGATCTCGCCCCTGTCCTGCAGGCGGCGCCACAGCGCCTGGCACGCCTCGATGTGGCGCGGCTCGGTCGTGCGGATGAAGTCGTCGTTGGAGTAGTTCATGACGCGCCGGAGCGCGCGGAAGTTCTCCGATACCCGGTCCGTGAAGGTCTTGGGATCGACCCCGGCCGCCTTGGCGGACTTCTCCACCTTCTGGCCGTGCTCGTCCGTGCCCGTCAGGAACTTCACGTCCCGCCCGTCGAGCCGCATGAAGCGCGCCAGCACGTCGCAGGCGAGCGTCGTGTAGGCGTGGCCGATATGCGGCACGTCGTTGACGTAGTAGATCGGGGTCGTGATGTAGTAGGGCGTCGGCCCGGCCATGTCCGGCTTCTCCGCAGCGGCAGTGTCAGGCAGCCGCCGCCTCCACCGCGAGCAAGGCGTTCAGCACCACCTGTTTGCGATCGAGATTGGCGCTGTCTGCGCGAGAAAAAAGGCGGTTGACCTTTTCCCACACCTCAACCCAGCGATCAAGCCCGTGTTCCCCGGCCAGGCGGCGCATCAGGTCTTCCTCGCCCGGCACCACGGGGGCCGGCAGTTCGGCCCGCGCGATGGCGCGCACGAGGCGCGACAGCCACCAAACCAGCAGGGTCGACGCCACCTCGTAGGCGGTGTCGTTGCCCCGCCGGGCGAGCTTGTCCCCGAAGGCGTGCAGCGCCACCGCGTCGAGGCGCGGCAGTTCCTCCAGCAGGCCGAGCAGCTCGCGATAGAGCGCGAGGCCGCCGGCCTCGGCCAGGTCGAGCGCGCGCCCGACGGACCCCTCCGCGAGGCGCGTGAGCGCCGTCAGGTCGTCCTCGCCCATGTCCGGCCGGTGGCGGCGAAGCAGCGCCAGCACGGTCGCGTCCGGCAGCGGGTTCAGCGCCAGCCTGCGGCAGCGCGACCGGATCGTCGGCAGCAGGCCGCCGGGATTGTCGGTGACCACGACCAGCAGGGCGCGCTCCGGCGGCTCCTCCAGGATCTTGAGGATCGCGTTCTGGCCCGCGGAATTGAGGCGGTCGGCCCCGTCCAGCACGACGACCCGCCAGCCGCCCTCGGCGGCGGTCAGCCGCAGGAAGGGCTGGATGCGGCGGACCTCGTCGACGGGGATGTCGCGCTTGAGCCGACCCTTCTTCTCGTCCATCGGCCGCTCGACCGTCAGCAGGTCGGCATGTCCGCCGGCGGCGACCCGGCTGGCTACGGGATGGCCGGCGGGCAGGCCGAGGCCGTCGGCCGCGGGCGCGGCTCCGAACAGCCCCGCCCCGCCGTCGCCGCCCTGGGCGAGGACGAAGCGTGCGAGCCGGTAGGCGAGCGTCGCCTTGCCGATGCCCGGGACGCCGCCCAGCAGCCAGGCATGCGGCATCCGGCCGGAGTTCCAGGCGTCGAGCAGCAGCCTTTCGGACGCTTCGTGGCCGAACAGGTCGGTGGTCTGTCTCGGGTTCGGGATCGGTGCCTGGCTGCTCACGTCACACCCCTTCCGGCTAAGGCCGGCGTCGCGTTGGGGCAATCGGAGCGCCGCGGGAGTGGTGAGCGCGCTGGGGCTCGAACCCAGGACCTACTGATTAAAAGTCAGTTGCTCTACCGGCTGAGCTACGCGCTCCCGTCGGCGACCGGCGCGCACCATAGGGTCTGGCGGCGGTCGGGTCAACCGTCCGCTGGCACCGATCCTTCGTGCGCGAAGCGGTCGTTCAGGCGCGTCGCGACGTTCTTCGAGACGAAGTGGCTGATGTCGCCGCCGAGCCGCCCGATCTCCTTCACGAAACGGGACGAGATGAACTGGTGGCGGTCGGAGGCCATCAGGAACACCGTCTCGATGCGCGGGTTGAGGCGGGCGTTCATGCCGGCCATCTGGAACTCGTACTCGAAGTCGGAAACCGCCCGCAGGCCGCGGATGATCACCGAGGCGCCCATCTCGCCGGCGAAGTGCATCAGCAGGGAATCGAAGGCCCTGACCTCGATGCGCGTGCCGTTGGTGTTGAGCAGGGCGATGTCGTCGCGGACCATCTCGACCCGTTCGTCGGTCGAGAAGAGCGGCCCCTTCCCGGCGTTGCGCGCCACGCCGACGATCAGGTGCTCGACCACGCGGGCGGCCCGCTGGATGATGTCGAGATGGCCGTTGGTCACCGGGTCGAAGGTACCCGGATAGACGCCGATACGCTGCGCGCTCATATGTGCCTCTCGCCTGGTCGCGGTGCCGGCTTCATGCGTCGCCGGGCGCGGCCCCGTCCGGGGTCGCCTGCTGGTCGCTCTCTTGAGCCTGCTGGTCGTTCTCCTGAACGTGCCCGTTGCCGTTGCCGTTCAGGGCGTCCTCGGACACCCGGGCGACCGAGACGACGCGCTCCTCGGCGGCGACGCGGAACAGCGTGACGCCCAGGGTCTTGCGGCCCGCGATCCGGACGTCGTGCACCGGCATCCGGATCATCTGGCCGCCGTCCGTCACCAGGATCACCTGGTCGTCGTCGCCGATCGGGAAGGTGGCGGCGATGTTGCCGTTGCGCCCGCTCAGCTCCATGTTCCAGATGCCCTGCCCGCCCCGGCCGGTCACGCGGTACTCGTAGGACGAGGTCCGCTTGCCGAACCCGCGGTCGCTCACGGTCAGGATGAACTGCTCGCGCGCCTGCAGCTCGTCGAAGCGCTCCTGCGTCAGCACCAGGGCCTCCGACGGCTCGGCATCCGGGTCCGGGTGCTCGTCGCTGGCCGCCTCCTCGCCCGCCGCGCGGCGCAGCGCGTTGGCCTGGCGCAGATAGGCGGCGCGCTCGTCCGGGCTCGCGTCGACATGGCCCAGCACCGACATCGCGATCACCTCGTCGCCTTCGGCGATCCGGATGCCGCGGACGCCGGTGGAGGTGCGGCCACTGAAGATGCGGACGTCCTCGACCGAGAAGCGGATGCAGCGGCCGCCGCGCGTCGCCAGCAGCACGTCGTCCTGGTCCGAAGCCGTGCGGACCGCGATCAGCCGCTCGCCCTCCTCCTCCAGCTTCATCGCGATCAGGCCGTTCGCGCGGATGTTGCTGAAGTCGGACAGCCGGTTGCGGCGGACGTTGCCCCGGGACGTCGCGAACAGGACGCACAGGTCGCCCCAGGTCGTCTCGTCCTCGGGCAGCGCCATCACGGTCGAGATCGTCTCGCCGTCGACCAGCGGCAGCATGTTGACCAGCGCCTTGCCGCGCGCCTGGGGCGTGCCGAGCGGCAGGCGGTACACCTTCAGCTTGTAGACCTGGCCGCGGCTGGAGAAGAACAGCATCGGCGTGTGGGTGCTGGCCACGAACAGGTCGGTGACCGTGTCCTCCGCCTTCAGCGCCATGCCCGCCCTGCCCTTGCCGCCCCGCGCCTGGGCGCGGTACGTCGACAGCGGCACGCGCTTGATGTAGCCGGTCTGGGTCACCGTGACGACCATGTCCTCGCGCTGGATCAGGTCCTCGATGTCGGCCTCGAACTCGGCCTCCTCGATCGTGGTGCGGCGCGGCGTGCCGTAGCGCGCCTTCATCTCCACCAGCTCCTCGCGCAGGATGCGCAGGAGCAGGTCGCGGTTCGCCAGCACCTCGAGGTAGTAGGTGATGCGGTCCGTGACTTCCTTCAGCTCGGCCGCGATCTTGTCACGCTCCAGGCCGGTCAGCCGGTGCAGGCGCAGGTCCAGGATCGCGCGCGCCTGCGCCTCGGACAGCCGGTAGGTGCCTTGCGCGCTGACGGCCTGCCCAGGGTCGTCGATCAGGTCGATCAGCGGCGCCACGTCGGCGGCAGGCCACTCACGCGCCATCATCTCCGCCCGCGCGGTCACGGGATCGGGCGCGCGCCGGATCAGGAGGATCATGTCGTCGAGATTGGCGACCGCGACCGCCAGGCCGACCAGGGTATGGGCCTTCTCCCGCGCCTTGCCCAGCTCGTACTCGGTGCGCCGCGTGATGACCTGCTCGCGGAACGCGACGAAGGCGCGGATGATGTCGCGCAGCGTCATCAGTTCCGGCCGGCCGCCGTTCAGGGCCAGCATGTTGACGCCGAACGAGGTCTGCAGCGGGGTGTGGCGGTAGAGCTGGTTCAGCACCACGTCCGGGACCGCGTCGCGCTTCAGCTCGATGACGACGCGCACGCCGTCGCGGTCGCTCTCGTCGCGCAGGTCGGAGATGCCCTCGACGATCTTCTCCTGGACCGCCTCGGCGATCCGCTCGATCATGCGCGACTTGTTGACCTGGTAGGGGATCTCCGAGACGACGATCGCCCAGCGGTCCTTGCGGATCTCCTCGATCTCGGTGCGGCTGCGGATCACGACCGAGCCGCGGCCGGTGTGGTAGGCGCTGCGGATGCCGGACTTGCCGAGGATGGTGGCGCCGGTCGGGAAGTCCGGGCCCGGCACGATGTCGATCAGCTCGTCGACGGAGATGTCGGGGTTGTCGACATAGGCGCAGCAGGCGTCGATCACCTCGGTCAGGTTGTGGGTCGGGATGTTGGTCGCCATGCCGACCGCGATGCCGCCCGCGCCGTTGACGAGGAGGTTGGGAAAGCGCGCCGGGACCACCGTCGGCTCCAGCACCGACTCGTCGTAGTTCGGCTGGAAGTCGACCGTGTCCTTGTCGATGTCGTCGAGCAGGGACTCCGCCGCCTTCGCGAGGCGCGCCTCGGTGTAGCGCATCGCCGCGGCCGGGTCGCCGTCCATGCTGCCGAAATTGCCCTGGCCGTCGATCAGCGGCAGGCGCATCGAGAAGTCCTGCGCCATCCGGACCATGGCGTCGTAGATCGCGCTGTCGCCGTGCGGATGGTACTTGCCCATCACGTCGCCGACGACGCGCGCGGACTTCTTGTAGGGCTTCGTGCTGTCGTAGCCGCCTTCCTTCATCGCGTAGAGGATGCGGCGATGCACGGGCTTCAGCCCGTCGCGCACGTCGGGAAGCGCGCGGCTCACGATCACGCTCATGGCGTAATCGAGATACGACCGGCGCATCTCCTCTTCGATGGTGACGGGCGCGATGTCCGTGTGGGGCGGGTTCGGTACGGAGGTCAAAAAACCGGCTCGACTGTCAGGGTGGACGAAATGATGGGACGGCGGACCCCGCCGTCCCTACCCATATGGGAATTTCTAGCAGTTTTCGCATCTGCGAACAATGGCGCCTGGCCATTATATATCCTGCCTGCCCGGGATGCAGGCATTTTGCTAGAAAGCCGTCCCGGCCGCCGCCCGACGGCCACGTGGCGGCTGCCAGGAACTTCAGCGACGCCTGCGGTGTTGGCCGTTCAGGATGACCACTGGTGGAGCGGGCCGATGAGGAACCGCACAGCGATCGACAGGCGCGGCCGAGCTGTGGCCGCGGCACGCGACCGGGAAGACCACTTGCGGGCGATGGCGCTCGTGGCCGGCGCGGCACTGATGGCAGGCTGCTTCTACGGCCTGGCCGTCTTGTCCTGAACACGCCCGAAGACAATGACGGATACAGCATGACAGGACCGATTCCCGGCGTTCCCGGCGAGCAGCCGGCCGACCCGCCGATCACGCCGCCCGGCCAGCCGCCGGGCGAGGTGCCGCCGATCATCGAGCCGCCGCCCGGGCAGCACCCGCCGCCCGAGATTCCGCCGCCGACGGAGGTTCCACCCGATACCGTGCCCCCGGTCAGGGCCTGACCGCGGTCACGCCTGGCCGCGCAGCCTCTCGTTGCGCCGCCGCAGCAGCTCCAGGACCGCGAGCAGGGCCGCCGCGACGACGATCAGGATCGTCGCGGCGGCGATGATGGTCGGGCTGATGTTCTCGCGGATGCCGGAGAACATCTCGCGGGGCAGCGTCCGCTGCTCCGGGCCGCCGACCAGCAGCACGACCACGACCTCGTCGAAGCTGGTCGCGAAGGCGAACAGCGCGCCCGAGGCCACGCCGGGCCCGATGAGGGGCAGCGTGACCCGGAAGAACGTCGTCAGCGGCCCGGCCCCGAGGCTCGCCGCCGCGCGCGACAGCGTCGTGTCGTATCCGCGCAGCGTGGCGCTCACCGTGATCACGACGAAAGGCGCGCCGAGCGCGGTCTGGACCAGGATCAGGCCGGTATAGGTCGCGTTCAGATTGAACTGCGCGAAGAAGAAATAGACCCCCACCGCCGTGATCACCAGCGGCACCACGATCGGCGACAGCAGGATCGCGGCGACGGCGGTCTTGCCGGGGAAGTCCGCCCGGGTCAGGCCCAGCGCGGCCATGGTGCCGAGGATGGTAGCCAGCAGGGTCGAGACGGCACCGATGTAGAGGCTGTTCCACAGCGAGCGCGTCCATGCCGGGTCGGTGAAGAACTCCTCGTACCAGCGCAGCGACAGCCCCTGCAGCGGATAGGTCAGGAACTGCCCGGAATTGAACGACAGCGGCACGATCGCCAGCACCGGCGCGGTCAGAAAGGCGAGGACCAGGGCGCTCGACACGTAGAGCAGGCCGGTCCAGACCCGTTCCTGCATGCTTTTCGGACTGCTGTGCGGGTTGCTGCCGGCCATGGCGTCGTCCTCCCCTTCCCGTTCAGCCCAGCCGGATGCGGTCGACGCCGAGCAGGCGGTTGAAGACGCCGTACAGGACCAGCGTCGCGGTCAGCAGGATCGCCCCGAGCGCCGCCGCCATGCCCCAGTTGAGGCTGTCGGAGGTGTAGAAGGCGATGAAGTAGCTGATCATCTGGTCGGCCGCCCCGCCGACCAGGGCCGGCGTGATGTAGTAGCCGAGCGCCAGGATGAACACCAGCAGCGAGCCGGCCGCCACGCCCGGCAGGACCAGCGGCAGATAGACCCTCGCGAAGGCGGTGGCCGGCGGCGCGCCCAGCGACCGGGCCGCGCGCACGTAGTGCGGGGGAATGCCCTTCATCACCGAGTAGAGCGGCAGGATCATGAACGGCAGCAGGATGTGGGTCATCGCGATGTAGACCCCGATCCGGTTGTAGATCATGCGCACCGGCTCGTCGACGATGCCGAGCCAGAGCATGGCGCCGTTGATCAGCCCCTGCTCCTGGAGCAGCACCACCCAGGCGGCGGTGCGGACGAGCAGCGAGGTCCAGAACGGCAGCAGCACGAAGATCATCAGCAGGTTCGAAATCCGCGCCGGCAGCGAGGCGAGGAGATAGGCGACGGGGAAGCCCAGCAGCAGGCACAGCCCGGTCACCACGATCGAGACCGTGAAGGTCCGGGCCAGCACCGTGACGTAGATGGCGGAACTCGGCGGGACGGACGCGATCGCGCCGTCGGCCGCCTGCCGCAGGTCGAGTGCCGCCAGCAGGAAGAAGCCCGTCAGCGGCCCGCTCGCCTGCTCGACGGCGGCCCAGGTCTCCGGGTCGGCCCAGCGCGGATCGGCCTCGGTCAGCGTCGCGCGCCAGTCCGGCGACGTCTCGGGCAGGCCCCGCGCCGTCCCGAACACCAGCGAGCGGCCGTTGTCCACGGCGTAGTTCAGCCGCCGCGCCGCGGTCGCGAGCGTCCGTTCCTCCCGGCTCGCGCGCAGGTCGGCGGCAAGTGCCGCGAAGACGTGCTCGGGCGGCACGGTCGACCGGTCGGTCCATTCCGCCACCGCCACGGCGACCCGCGGCCAGACCGCCGCCAGTTCGGTGTCGTGGACGCTCCGGCGCAGCATGTCGCCGATCGGCAGCACGAAGGTCGCGAGCAGGAACAGGAACAGCGGCGCCGTGAGGCCGACGGCCTTCAGCTTGCGCATGCGCTGGGTGCGGCGCAGGCGGCGCTTCAGCGCGTCGGGGCTGTCGGCGTCGGCGGTGCCGGCGGCCGGGTGGCCGGCCGCCGGCGGTGCCAGGCTCTGGTCGGGCATGTGCGCTCCGGAGACGGGGTCCGGCGGGCCGGACCCCTCTTCGCTGGGTTCCGGTCTACCGCGCGGCCCAGGTGTTGAAGCGCTCGGTCAGCCGGTCGATGTTCTCCAGCCAGAACTCGGCGTCCAGCTCGACCGCGCTCTTCATGTTCTCGGGCGCGGTCGGCAGGTCGGCGAGGCGGGCCGGGTCGACCGAGGCGTTCGCATCGACGTTGGTGACGCCGTAGGCGATCTCCTGCGGCAGCTTCGCCTGGTTCTCGGCACTTCCCACGAACTCCAGCAGCGCGTAGGCCTGCTCGAGGTTGGGGCTGTCCCGCAGGATCACGAAGCTGTCGATGGTGAACAGGCTGCCGTCCCAGACGATGCCGAAGTTGCGGTTGTCGTCGCGGTTGGCGGCGTCGACGCGGCCGTTGTAGACCGAGGTCATGACGACCTCGCCGGACGCGAGCAGCTGGGGCGGCTGCGCGCCCGCCTTCCAGAAGATCAGGTCGTCGCGGATGGTGTCGAGCTTCGCGAAGGCCCGGTCGACGCCCTCGTCGGTCGCGAGCACGTCGTAGACGTCGGACGGCGCGACGCCGTCGGCGATCAGCGCGAACTCCAGCGTCGTCTTGGGCCCGTGGCGCAGCGCCCGCTTGCCCGGATACTTCTCGGTGTCGAAGAAGTCGGCCCAGGACGTCGGCGCGTCCTTCAGCACGTCGCGGTCGTAGCCGAGCACGAAGTTGTAGACGATCGCGCCGACGCCGCATTCGTCGACGGCTTCCTCGATATAGGCGTCCTTGCCGCCGATCTTCGACCAGTCCAGCGTCTCGAACAGGCCCTCCTCGCAGCCGAGCGCCAGTTCCTCCGATTCGACCTGGACCACGTCCCAGGTGGAGTTGCCGCCCTCGACCCTGGCGCGCAGGACGCCGATGCCGCCGTCCCAGGACTCGTCGATCAGCGGCGTGCCGGTCGCCGCCTTGAACGGTTCGAAATAGACCTTCTTCTGGGCGTCCTGGTAGGCGCCGCCCCAGGACACGATGGTGAGGTCGCGGGCATCCGCCCCCGCGGAGGCGGCCGCGAGCGGCAAGGCGAGACAGGCGGCGAGTGCTGTGCGCGGAATCCTCATGATTGGCCTCCCTGGACCGTGGACGTTCTTTGTCGTCTGCGCCGTCCTCGGCCCGGCTCACGCCGGGTCGAGGGCGAGACAGTCGCTTGCGGCGAAAGCGACGGGTAGCCGCTCGCCGGGCTTCGGCACCGGGCGTCCGGTGCGAAATCGCATCTTGATCGTGAACGGGCTGCCGGCGTCCAGCGCCATGCGGACCCGCAGGTGATCGCCGTGATAGATCGTCTCCTGCACCTCTCCGGACAGCCGGTTCTCGTGCCCCTGCGCCTCGTCCTCGATGTGGACCCGCTCCGGGCGGACCGACAGGGACGTCGGGCTGCCGGGGCCGGCGACGTTGACCGCGCGCGCGCGCAGCCGGCTGCCGTCGGCGAGGCGGACCGAGCACTGCCCGCCGTCGACCGCCTCGACCGTACCCGCGAGGCTGTTGTTCTCGCCGATGAACCGCGCGACGAAACTGTTGCAGGGCGTCTCGTACAGCCCGGCGGGGGTGTCGAGCTGCTGGATCGCGCCGTCGTTGAACACCGCGATCCGGTCCGACATCGTCAGCGCCTCGGACTGGTCGTGGGTGACGTAGGCGACGGTGACGCCGAGGGATTCGTGGATGTGCTTGATCTCGATCTGCATGTGCTCGCGCAGCTGCTTGTCGAGCGCGCCGAGCGGCTCGTCCATCAGCACCAGCTTGGGCTCGAAGACCAGGGCGCGGGCGAGCGCCACGCGCTGCTGCTGCCCGCCCGAAAGCTGGCCCGGCCGCCGGCCGCCGAAACCCTCCAGCCGCACGAGGGACAGCGCCCGGTGCGCCCGTTCCCGCTGCTCGGCCTTGGGCACGCGCCGGACCGACAGCGGGAAGGCAACGTTCTCCTCGACCGTCATGTGCGGGAACAGCGCGTAGTTCTGGAACACGACCCCGATGTCGCGGCGGTGCGGCGGCACGTTGGCCAGGGACCGCCCGTCGAGCAGGATCTCGCCCCGCGTCGGCGTCTCGAAGCCGGCGAGCATCATCAGCGAGGTCGTCTTGCCCGATCCCGACGGGCCGAGAAGCGTCAGGAACTCGCCCCTGCGGATGTCGAGGTCGAGATTGCGCACGACGAGCGTTTCGCCGTCGTAGGTCTTCTGCACACCCCGGAACGACACCAGCGTGTCGGAACCCGACATCCACCCTCCTCGAGACACCTGCCTGACGGAAAGCCTAAAGAACCGGATGTTGGGCGTAAAGCGGCATGGTGGCGGTGGC
This sequence comes from Arenibaculum sp., assembly GCF_035998295.1. Classification (NCBI taxonomy): domain Bacteria; kingdom Pseudomonadati; phylum Pseudomonadota; class Alphaproteobacteria; order Rhodospirillales; family Azospirillaceae; genus Arenibaculum; species Arenibaculum sp. The sequence continues at coordinate 24,114 of NZ_DASYHS010000279.1, forward strand.
GGATGCGGGGAGTCACGGGTCTTTCGCGATATCTCCATGATTGCGTCACCGAATCGAGGTACCCTGTGAGTGTCAGGAACGACGGACGACCATCATGGCACTCGAGAACTTGCGCAGGCCGACAGTCGCCGCGGCGCCGGGGGAAACGCAAGGGCTGGAAGTCCGGCTCGCCGCCTCGGCCGCCGAGATCGAGGCGGCCCAGGCGCTCCGCTACCGCGTCTTCTACGAGGAGCTCGGCGCGGGGTCGCCCGCGGGGGCGGCCGGCCGCGACGTGGACGCGTTCGATTCCGTGTGCGACCACCTGATCATCCTCGACCACGCCTGCCGGCCGGGCCCCGCGGTGGTCGGCACCTACCGGCTCCTGCGCCGCTCCGTCGCGGAGCGGCACGGCGGCTTCTACACCGCGACCGAGTTCGACGTGGCGCCGCTGCTCTCCAATCCCGGGGAACTGCTGGAGCTGGGCCGCTCCTGCGTCGCGCCGACCCACCGCACCCGCGCGACGATGCAGCTCCTGTGGCGCGGCATCGCGGGTTACGTGCTGCGGCACGGGGTGACGCTGATGTTCGGCTGCGCGAGCCTGCCCGGCACCGACGTCGAGGCGCTGGCCCCCGCGCTGGCCTATCTGCACCACAACCACCTCGCGCCCGAGCCGCTGCGCGCCCGGGCCCTGCCCGGCCGCTACGTGGCGATGGACCGCCTGCCGGCCGGCCTCGGCTCGGCCGAGCAGGCGGCCGCCGGCTTCGAGCCGCACGCGGCCGCCGCGACGCTGCCCCCGCTGCTCAAGGGCTACCTGCGGGTCGGCGGCTTCGTCGGCGACGGGGCGGTGGTGGACACCGCCTTCAATACGACGGATGTCTGCCTGATCGTCCCCATGGACGGCGTGTCGCGGAAATACGCCGCCCATTTCCTCCACCGCGGCGCCTGAACGGCCCGTCTGCGGTCAGGCGCGCGCTCAGGCCCGGACCGGCCGGGCCGTGAGCTGCTTCACGACGTCGCCGAACACGTGGCGGCTCTCGACGAGGTCGAGGCCGGCCGGGGCGACGCAGCTCTCGTAGCCGGCATCGTGCCGGGCGGAGAAGACGAACCCGATCCAGGGCGCGACCGTCCGGGTCCACAGCCGGGCCGGGCCGCTCTTCGGCGTGCAGTAGTCGAGGATGCGGACCGTCCCTCCGGGCTTGCAGATCCGGGCCAGCTCGCGCAGCGCGGGCAGCTGGAGTTCCTCCGGCAGGACGCAGAACACGAAGGTTGCGACAACGTGGTCGAAATGGCCGTCCGGGAAGCCGGTCGCCAGGAGGTCGCCGACCCGGACATCGACGTCCAGGCCGAGGCTGTCGGCACGGCGGCGCGCCCGGCGGAGCATCGCGGCGCTGGCGTCGAGCGCGACCACGCGGGAGCCGGCCGGGTAGAACGGCATGTTGCAGCCGGTCCCCGCCCCCGCGTCGAGGATGTCGCCATGGAGGCCGGCGAAGACGTCCCGGCGCAGCCGCCGCTTCCAGCCGACCTCGTAGGCCTTGTCCAGGATGTCGTAGACCGGCGCGATCCGGTCGTAGGTGAGGCTGATCAAGTCCCTGGTTCCATTGCGATGAGCACGTCGCAAGAAGGAACCACGGAAATCGGAGCGCGCCGGTTACGCTAGGGTTTCACTACGGTTAAATGGCGTTCCGCGTCAGAACGGGATCTCGTCGTCCAAATCCTCGCTCGGGCCCCGGCCGCCGCCGCCGGAACGGCCGCCACCGCCGCCGCTCGGCCCGCGGTCGTAGCCGCCACCGCCGCCCCCGCCACCGCCATAGCCCTCGTCCGGGCCGCGGTCGTAGCCGCCGCCACCACCACCACCGCCGCCCGACGCGCTGTCGAGCAGGGTCAGCTCGCCGCGGTAGGGGCGCAGCACCACTTCGGTCGTGTACCGCTCCTGGCCGCTCTGGTCGGTCCATTTGCGGGTCTCGAGCTGGCCTTCGACGTAGATCTTGCTGCCCTTCTTCACGAAGCGCTCGATCACGCCGACCAGGTTCTCGTTGAACACCGCGATCCGGTGCCACTCCGTGCGCTCCTTGCGCTCGCCGGTGGCGCGGTCCTTCCACGTCTCGGACGTGGCCAGGCTGAAGCTGGCGACCCGCCCGCCGTTCTGCATGCTGCGGATCTCCGGGTCCTTGCCCAGGTTGCCCACCAGGATCACTTTGTTGACGCCTGCCATGTCCTTGCTTCCTTCTTTCTCTCGCTCCTGCGGCGCGCCGCACGGTCCGCCGCACCATAGCGCGAGGGGGTGCCTCGCGCTATGGTGCGCGGCCGGGGATACGGCGGCCGATGCGCTTCTGCGTCCACCCTGCCCTGCGCCGTCCGGTCGCGGTTACGGCTGTCGCAATCGGGGGTGAACAGGCCAATATGTGACTGGCTTTCGCTCAGGGACTCCGCTAAGAACATCCCATGAACAAATTTATCACCGTCCGCGGCGCGCGGGAACACAATTTGAAGGGTGTCGACGTGGAAATGCCACGCGACAGCCTCGTCGTGATCACCGGGCTGTCCGGGTCGGGGAAATCGAGCCTCGCCTTCGACACGATCTATGCCGAGGGGCAGCGCCGCTATGTCGAGAGCCTGTCGGCCTATGCGCGCCAGTTCCTGGAGCTGATGCAGAAGCCGGACGTCGATTCGATCGAGGGGCTGTCGCCGGCGATCTCGATCGAGCAGAAGACGACCTCGCGCAACCCGCGCTCGACCGTCGGCACGGTGACGGAGATCTACGACTACATGCGCCTGCTGTGGGCGCGGGTCGGCATCCCCTATTCGCCCGCGACCGGCCTGCCGATCGAGAGCCAGACCGTCAGCCAGATGGTCGACCGCATCCTGGAGATGCCGGAAGGCACCCGCCTCTATCTCCTGGCCCCGGTGGTGCGCGGCCGCAAGGGCGAGTACCGCAAGGAGCTGCAGGACCTGCGCAAGCGCGGCTTCCAGCGCGTCCGCATCGACGGCCAGCTCTACGAGATCGACGAGGTCCCTAACCTCAACAAGAAGCTGAAGCACGACATCGAGGTCGTCGTCGACCGCATCGTCGTGCGCGAGGGGCTGGGCAACCGGCTCGCCGATTCGATCGAGACCGCGCTCGCCATGGGCGAGGGGCTGCTCTTCGCCGACGATGCCGACAGCGGGGAGCGGACGACCTTCTCGGCGAAGTTCGCCTGCCCGGTCAGCGGCTTCACCATCGACGAGGTCGAGCCGCGCCTGTTCTCGTTCAACAACCCGTTCGGCGCCTGCCCGGCCTGCGACGGCCTGGGCGAGAAGCTCTATTTCGATCCGCTTCTGGTCGTCCCCGACGAGCGGCTGAGCCTGCGCGACGGTGCGGTCGCGCCCTGGGCCGGGTCAAGCAGCCAGTACTACCAGCAGACCCTCGACAGCCTGGCGCGCCACTACGGCGTCAGCACCACGACCGCGTGGAAGGACATCGACGAGGCCGTCCGCAACGCGATCCTGTTCGGTTCCGGCGGCACGTCCGTGACCATGCGCTACGACGACGGGCTGCGCAGCTATGAGACATCGAAGCCGTTCGAGGGGATCGTCACCAACCTTGACCGGCGCTGGCGCGAGACCGAGAGCGCCTGGGTCAAGGAGGAGTTGGGCAAGTACCAGTCCACGATGCCGTGCGAGGCGTGCCAGGGCGCGCGCCTCAAGCCGGAGGCGCTGGCGGTGAAGGTGCGGGCGCGCAACGTCAGCGAGGTCGCCGAGATGTCGATCCGGCAGGCGGCCGAGTGGTTCGGCGAGCTCGACGCGCATCTGCGGCCCAAGGACCGGGAGATCGCCCAGCGCATCCTGAAGGAGATCAACGAGCGGCTCGGCTTCCTGGTCGACGTCGGCCTCGACTACCTGACCCTGTCGCGCAAGTCCGGCACCCTGTCGGGCGGTGAGAGCCAGCGCATCCGCCTCGCCTCGCAGATCGGCTCCGGCCTCACGGGCGTGCTCTACGTCCTCGACGAGCCGTCGATCGGCCTGCACCAGCGCGACAACGACCGCCTGCTGGAGACGCTGAAGCGCCTGCGCGACCTCGGCAACACCGTCATCGTGGTCGAGCACGACGAGGACGCGATCCGCAGCGCCGACTACCTCATCGACATGGGGCCGGGCGCGGGGACCCATGGCGGCACCGTCGTCGCCCGCGGCACGCCGCAGGAGGTGATGGGCAACCCCGCCAGCCTGACCGGCCAGTACCTCGTCGGCAACCACCGCATCGACGTGCCGGAAACGCGCCGTCCGGGCCACCGCGGCCAGGCGCTGGAAGTGGTCGGCGCGCGGGCCAACAACCTCAAGAATGTGACCGCGCGCATCCCGCTCGGCACCTTCACCTGCGTCACCGGCGTGTCGGGCGGCGGCAAGTCCACCCTGGTGATCGAGACGCTGTACAAGGCGCTGGCGCGCCGCCTGATGGGCGCGCGCGAGCACCCGGCGGCGCACGACGCGATCAACGGGGTCGAGTTCCTGGACAAGATCGTCGACATCGACCAGTCGCCGATCGGCCGCACGCCGCGCTCCAACCCCGCGACATATACCGGCGCCTTCACGCCGATCCGCGACTGGTACGCCGGGCTGCCCGAGGCCAAGGCCCGGGGCTACGGGCCGGGCCGCTTCTCCTTCAACGTCAAGGGCGGGCGCTGCGAGGCGTGCCAGGGCGACGGCGTCATCAAGATCGAGATGCACTTCCTACCCGACGTCTACGTCACCTGCGACGTCTGCCACGGCAAGCGCTACAACCGCGAGACGCTCGAAATCCTCTACAAGGACAAGAGCATAGCGGACGTTCTTGACATGACGGTCGAGGAAGGGGCCGCCTTCTTCAAGGCGGTCCCCTCGATCCGGGACAAGATGGCGATGCTCGACCGCGTCGGGCTCGGCTATATCCATGTCGGCCAGGCGGCGACCACGCTGTCGGGCGGCGAAGCCCAGCGCGTCAAGCTCGCCAAGGAACTGTCGCGCCGGGCCACCGGCCGCACGCTCTACATCCTCGATGAGCCGACGACGGGCCTGCATTTCGAGGACGTGCGCAGGCTGCTGGAGGTGCTGCACGCGCTCGTCGACCAGGGCAACACCGTCGTCGTGATCGAGCACAACCTCGAAGTGATCAAGACCGCGGACTGGATCCTCGACCTGGGCCCCGAGGGCGGCGACGGCGGCGGCGAGGTCGTGGCCGAAGGCACGCCGGAGCAGGTCGCGCGCGCACCGCGCAGCTACACCGGCAGCTACCTCGCCCCCTATCTCTGGGAGGGTGCGGCCGGGCGCCGGCGCGCCTGATCGCGCGCCGTCATGCCCATGCCCAGCACGGCGACGAGCACGCAGCCGATCCCGACCATCTGGTTCGCGCCGACCGCCTCGCCCAGGAGCACGGCGGCGAGGAGCACGGCCGAGACGGGCGCCAGGGCGGTGAAGAGGGACGCCTCCGCGCCGCTGACCCTCGCGGAGCCCGCATACCAGAAGACAAAGCCGCCGACGGTGGGGACGAGGGCGTAGTAGACCACGGCCCATGCGGCCCCGGCGGTCATGCCCGTGGTCCAGGGCGCCTCCAGGACGGCCGGCACCGCCGCGACCGCCAGTCCCGCGCCGGTCATGACGGCTGACAGGGCGAGCGGGGCGATCGCCGTCCGCAGGCGCTTGTTGAGCAGGATGAACAGGCTCTCGCACGCGACGGCGCCGAGGATCAGGGCGTTTCCGATCAGCGACTGCGTGCCGCCGGCACCCGGCCGCAACGTGATCGCCAGAACCCCGGCGGCGGCGAGCGCGATCGCCGCGAGCAGGGACCGGCGGGGCCGTTCGCCGAGGACGAGGATGGCGAACGCCGCCGAGACGACGGGCAAGGTCCCGATGATGACGCCCGCGTCCGCCGCGGAGGTGAAGCTCAGCCCGGAAATCAGCAGGGTCGTGTAGCCGACGCTGCCGGCCCCGGCCTGGAGGAGCAGGAGCACCCAATCCCCCCGCCCCGGCCTCGGCCAGGGCGTCCCGGTCAGGCGCATCAGGGCGAGGAAGAACGGGAACGCGATCGCGAACCGCAGGGCCGTCGCCGTGAAGGGCGGCAGGCCCGATGCGATCACCTTGCTCGCCACCACCGTGCTCCCGACCAGCACCATCGCGAGCGACAAATAGAGATATCCCTGAACCTGCCTCGGCACGGCTGGCCCTCCTCATCCGCGGAAAACCGCAGGAAAGCCGATCGGCCGGGCCCGGTCTTGAACGGGATTGCAGGCCCGCGGCCGCGCTTACTTGCTCCGCGTCAGCGCGAGCGCCGCCGCGGCCCCGATCAGCAGCCCGCCGGACACCGCGTTGCGCAGGCGGCCGCGCGCCGCCAGCAGTCCCCGGGCGCGGCCGGCGACCAGCGCCCACGCGCCGTCCACCAGCAGCGCGACCGCGAGGAACGCCGCCGACAGGACGGCGACCTGCGATCCGACCGACCCGTCCAAGACGAGGAACTGTGGAAAGAAGGCGCCGTAGAAGAGGAGCGTCTTGGGGTTGGTCAGCGACACCAGCAGGGCCCGCAGATAGATCGCGCGCGCCGATCTCGGTTCCGGGCGGGTCCTGGTCAGGTCGACCGCCGGCGCGCGCCACTGCGCGATGCCGAGATGGATCAGGTAGGCGACGCCGATCCAGCGCAGCCATTCGAACCAGACGCCGAGCGTTCCCAGGAGTTCCGTCATCCCGAAGGCCGCGATGCCGAGCTGCACCACCATCGCCGAGCTGGTGCCGGCGACGGTGAGAAGGCCGTATTTCGGCCCGTAGGCGACGCTGTTGGCGACGATCAGGGCGACGTTCGGCCCCGGTATCAGCATGAGGACCGTGACGGCGGCGACGAACGCCAGGAAAAGGCTCGGGTCGACCATGGGATCTCCTGATGGGGCGACGCGAATATTCCCTCTCCCGTGCAACGGGAGAGGGAGGGGCCCGCACTGAAAGTGCGGCAGGGTGAGGGCCGGCTGCCGGCAAACCCTCGCCTTCCCACCGCTACGCGGCGGGCCCCTTCCTCTCTCGGTGCATGGGAGAGGAGATGCTCGCGCCAGCGTAGGCGCCGGGCGAAAGGCCGTATTTGCGGACGAAGGTGCGGGTCATGTGGCTCTGGTCGGCGAAGCCGCTGGCGGCGGCGGCTTCCGCCAGCGGGGTGCCCTGCGCGATCAGCCGCCGCGCGACGTCGATCCGGCGTTGGACGAGATACGCATGGGGCGTGAGCCCGGTGGCCCTGGCGAACGCCCGCAGCACCTGGAACCGGCTCAACCCGCATTCCCGCGCCAGGTCGGCGAGCGTGACCGGCGCCGCCGGGTCGTCGTCGATCAGGGTGCGGGTGATGGCGACCGCCGCGGGGACCGGCCGTTTCCGGTCGTCGCCGGCATGCTCGCGCATCGCTTCGGCCAGCACCGACAGCGACAGCTCTTCGCGGCGAAGCTCGTCCCCCTGCGCGGTCAGGATGGAGAACAGCTCCCCGAACCGTTCGGCGAGGGCGGCACTCCGGATCACGGGGCGGGAGAACTCGCGGCCCGCCGTCCCGCCGGCGCCGATGTCCAGAACCGCATCCGCGACCACCGCCGGGTCGAAGTAGAGCATCCGCCAGGAACGGCCGCGGTCGCCGATCGGCGCGCCGTCATGGACCTCGCCGGGATTGACGGTGATCGTGTCGCCCGGCCCCGCCTCGACCTCGCCGCGGCCGCTGAGCGACCTCTGCGCGCCGCGATGGATCACGCCGATGCCGAACTGCTCGTGCGTGTGGCGCGCGAAGGTGTGGCGCGTATCGGCCTCGACCGCCTCCACGCCGGCGACCTTGCGCCGGTGCATCCTGAACTGGCCGCTCGTCATCGCCGCCCAGGATAGCGGCTGGCGGTCCGGGGGCAAATGATACTTGCGCGCGCTGCCGGATCGGCCCATGTCTGCGCGCTGACACGCAGGGACACGGGGGTTCCATGGCCACGCCTTCACCCATTCACGTGATCGGCGGCGGGCTTGCCGGCAGCGAGGCGGCCTGGCAGATCGTCTCGGCCGGAGTGCCGGTCGTGCTGCACGAGATGCGGCCCGTCCGGGGCACGGACGCGCACCAGACGGACCGCCTTGCCGAACTCGTGTGCTCCAACTCCTTCCGCTCCGACGATGCCGAGTACAACGCGGTCGGCCTGCTGCACGAGGAGCTGCGCCGCTGCGGGTCGCTGATCCTGCGCGCGGGCGACGCCAACAAGGTGCCGGCGGGCGGCGCGCTCGCCGTCGACCGGGAGGGCTTCGCCGACGCCGTGACCGGCGCGCTGGCCGCCCATCCGCTCGTCACGGTCGTGCGCGGGGAGGTGGACGGCCTGCCGCCCGAGGACTGGGACAGCGTCGTCGTCGCGACCGGCCCCCTCACCTCGCCCGCCCTGGCCGAGGCGGTGCGGACCCTGACCGGCGAGGACAGCCTCGCCTTCTTCGACGCGATCGCCCCGATCGTCCATCGCGATTCGATCGACATGTCGAAGGCCTGGTTCCAGTCGCGCTACGACAAGCCCGGTCCCGGCGGAACGGGCTCCGACTACATCAACTGCGCGCTCGACCGCGAGCTGTACGAGGCGTTCATCGCCGAACTGCTGACCGGAGCCAAGACCGAGTTCAAGGACTGGGAGAAGGACACGCCCTATTTCGAGGGCTGCCTGCCGATCGAGGTGATGGCCGCGCGCGGCCCCGACACGCTCCGCTACGGGCCGATGAAGCCGGTGGGGCTGACCGATCCGCATACCGGCCGGCGGCCCTACGCGGTGGTCCAGCTCCGCCAGGACAACGCGCTCGGCACGCTCTACAACATCGTGGGTTTCCAGACGAAGCTCAAATACGCCGAGCAGGCCCGCGTGTTCCGGATGATACCCGGGCTCGAGCAGGCGGAGTTCGCCCGGCTCGGCGGGCTGCACCGGAACACCTTCATCAACAGCCCGCGGCTGCTGGACGGCATGCTGCGGCTGAAGGCCATGCCGCGGCTGCGCTTCGCGGGCCAGGTGACCGGCGTCGAGGGCTATGTCGAGAGTGCCGCGATCGGCCTTCTCGCCGGCCGCTTCGCCGCCGCCGAGCGCCTCGGCCACGAGGTCGGGCCGCCGCCGCCGGAAACCGCCCTGGGCGCGCTGCTCGGCCACATCACCGGCGGGGCGGCCGCCGACACCTTCCAGCCCATGAACGTCAATTTCGGCCTTTTCCCGCCCGTCGACGACCGCGTCCGCGGGCGCGAGCGCAAGCGCGCCTACACCGGGCGCGCGCTGGGCGCGCTCGACGCCTGGCTCGGACGGGAACGCGCCGCAGCCGAATGAGCGCAGGATCAGTACCGGCCGATCAGCGCGCGCCCGGCGAGGCGGAGCGGGCGGAGCGGATCGGCGACCTGGAACCGCGCGTCGTAGGGATCGTGGCCGGCCTTGGCGAGCGCCGACAGATAGACGTCGGCGAGCGTCGCCGGCAGCAGCGCCGGCAGGGCCGCCCGCGGCACGTCCCGGCGCCGGGCCCTCGCCTCGCGCAGGTGGTCCGCCGCCGTCGCCGCCACGGCACGGACCACCTCGCGCAGCCCTTCGGGCGCCTTCATCTCGAACAGCCGGCCCGGCGCGACGTCGTGCCGGTCCAGCAGGTCGCGCGGCAGGTAGAGCCGCCGGGACCGCGCGTGGAAGGGAACCGCCCGCAGCAGGCCGGTCAGGGCCCATGCGATGCCGACGTGGCGGGCCGCCGCCATCGCCGCCTCCCCCCGCACGCCGAGGACCTCCAGCGCGAGCTGCGCCAGCGGCGCCCCGGTCACCTCGGCGTAGCTGACGAGGCAGTCGAGCGTGGCCGGCGGCTCGTCGTCGAGATCGGCTTCCCTGGCGTCGATCAGGCGCTCGATCGACGCCCGGCTCAGCCCGTGCGCGGCAACCGCTTCGGCGAGGCCCTGGACGACCTCGTGCCGCCGCACGGTCCCGCCGAACAGCTCCTCGACGGCTTCGCGCCACCATTGCAGGCGGATCTGGCCGAGGATCGGCTCCGTCACCACCTCGCGGGTCTTCGCGATCTCGACATTGAACGCGTACAGGGCGAACAGCCCCTCGCGGCGGTCGGCCGGCGCGAAGAGGCAGGTCTGATACCGGTCGTTGTCGTGCCGGCGCACCTCCCGCCCGCAGTAGGACAGGGCAGCATCGGGGTTAGCCATGAAATTTCTTGCCGTTGCACGAAGTGGGACGGGAAAACGGGAGAGGATGGCCTATACTCGATAGCCTCGCGAGGTTATATCGCTCCTCGCCGCCCGACCCGCCAGTCCGAAACGAGGGGTGCGGTTTCCGCGGACGACATGCCCGAGTTCGATACCATCCCGCCTCTCCTCGGCCCGACCGAGCCACGCGCGCGCAAGGACGCCTCGGGGGAGAACTTCCCGGTCGCCTCGCGCCTCCTGCCCCGCCGGCTGCGCCGCCACGTGGCCGCCTTCTACGATTTCGTGCGCCTCGCCGACGACGTCGCCGACGACCCGAACCTCGAACGCGAGACCAAGCTCCAGTACCTCGACGTTCTCGAAGGCGTGCTCCAGCAGGGCGGCCCCGGCCCGGGATACGCCGACGCCGCCGTCGTGCTGCGGGCGAGCCTGCGCGAAAGCGGGCTGGCCGACAGCTACGCCCGCCACCTCCTCCATGCCTTCCGCCGGGACGCCCGCAACGAATCCTGCCGGACCTGGGGCGACCTGATGCTGTACTGCCGCTACTCGGCGGTGCCGGTCGGCCGCTACATGCTGGCGCTCCACGGCGAAGGCCCGCGCGCCACGTCCGCCAGCGACGCGCTGTGCGCAGCACTCCAGATCATCAACCATCTCCAGGACGTGCGCGACGACTGGTGCCAGCTCGGCCGCTGCTACATCCCCCGGGTCTGGTTCGACCAGGCGGGGATCAGCCCCGAAGCGCTCGTCGAGCGCCGTGCCAACCCGCCGCTCCGGGCAGTCCTCGACCGCACCCTGGACCAGGTCGACGCCCTGCTCGTCCGCGCGGCGCCGCTGCCCCGACTTGTCGCCCACCGCGGGCTGAGGGTGGAGGCGGCCGTGATCCTGAGCCTGGCCCGGGCGCTCGCCCGCCGGCTGCGCCGGCGCGACCCGCTGGCGGCGCATGTCCGCCTGCCCGCGCACGCGAAGGCCGGTGCGGTGATGCGGGGCATCGCCCTGGGCATCGCCGCGCGATGAGCGTGCCGGCGGAAGCCCTGGACCGGGTCGAGACGGCGCCGGCGACGACGGGCAGCACCTTCTTCTGGCCCATGCTGCTGCTGCCGCCGTCCCAGCGCGGCGCGATGTTCGCGATCTACCGCTTCTGCCGGGAGGTCGACGACATCGTCGACCTCCCGGGCGATCCCGACGAGAAGCAAGCCCGCCTGGCCGCGTGGCGGGACCGGCTCGGCGCCCTCTATCTTGGCATGCCGCCGCAGGGCCGGGTCGAGACCGGCCTGCAGGCGGCGATCCGGCGCTACCGCCTTCCCCGCGCGGAGCTGGAAGCGGTCGTGGACGGGGTCGCGATGGACCTGTCGGACATGCGGGCTCCGCCGCTCGACGTGTTCCGGACCTACTGCCGGCGCGTCGCTGGTGCGGTCGGCCTGTTGTCGATCCACGTCTTCGACCGGGCCGACCCGGACACCGAAGGCTTCGCGCTCGCCCTCGGGGAGGCGCTGCAGGCGACGAACATCCTGCGCGATCTGCGGGACGACGCCGCGATCGGCCGCCTGTACGTCCCGCGGGAATACCTGCTGCAGGCGGACATCCCCGACACGCTGCCGGACGCCGTGCTCGGGCATGCGCGGTTCGGGACCGCTTGCGAACGGCTCGCCGAGCACGCGGAGGCGCGCTACCTCGAGGCCGACGATTTCCTGCGCCACTGGCCGAAACGGCGGCTGTGGTCGGCGCGCGCGATGATGGTGCTGTACCGGCGCCTGCTCGACCGCATGAGGGCGCGCGGCTGGGCGGAGACCGGCCGGCCGACGCTTCTGGGCAAGGTCGAGCGGGCGGCCGTCACCCTGCGTTGCCTCGCCGGGCAGCCGCCTGGGCGATGATCGGGGCGATGATCGGGGTGATGACGGCGGCATGACTGGGACGACCCACGTCTTCGGCGCCGGGCTCGCCGGCCTGGCGGCCGCCATGCGCCTGGCCGATGCGGGCCGGACGGTGGTGCTGCACGAGGCCTCCGGCCAGGCGGGCGGGCGGTGCCGGTCGTTCCACGACCCCGTGCTCGGCTGCCTGATCGACAACGGCAACCATCTCCTGCTCGGCGCCAATGCCAGGGCGCTGGCCTTCCTCGATATGCTCGGCACGCGGGGCGGGCTGATCGAGACGAGCCCGGCCGCGTTCCCGTTCCTGGACCTGCGGACGGGCGAGAGCTGGACCGTCCGCCCCAATGCCGGGCTCCTGCCCTGGTGGGTCTTCGCCGCCGGCCGCCGCGTCCCCGGCTCGTCCGCACGCGCGCATCTGGCGTCGGTGCGGCTGCTGGCGGCGCCGGCGGGCGCGAGCGTGGCCGAATGCCTGGACGCCGGCGATCCCCTGTTCGACCGGCTCTGGAAGCCCCTCGCCGTGTCGGCGCTGAACGTCGACGCGCATCGGGGCGCCGCCCGGCTGATGCGGACCGTGCTGCTGCGGTCGCTGCTCAGGGGTGAGGCGGCGTGCCGGCCGATGATCGCCCGGGACGGCCTCGGGCCATGCTTCATCGACCCGGCGCTCGCCCGGCTGGAACGGGCCGGCGTGCAGGTCCGCTTCCACAGCCGTCTCCGGGGGATCGCCTTCGCCGGGAACCGGGCCGCGGGCCTGGACCTGCCGGACGGGACCGTCGGCCTCGGGCCGGAGGACGCGGTCGTGCTCGCGGTGCCGCCCGGCACGGCGGCCTCGCTCCTGCCGGGGCTCGTCGTTCCCCCGGAAGGCCCCGCGATCGTGAACGTGCATTTCCGTCTCGACCGGCCGCCGCGCCTGCCCGGGGGCCTGGCACTCCTCGGGCTGATCGGCGGGACGGCCGAGTGGCTGTTCGCCCGCGGCGACGTCCTGTCGGCAACCGTGAGCGCGGCCGACGCGCTCGCGGCCGAGCCCGCGCCCGTGGTGGCATCGCGCGTCTGGCGGGACGCCGCGGCGGCGCTCGGCACGCCCGAGGATCCGCTGCCCGCGTTCCGCGTCGTCAAGGAAAAGAGGGCGACCTTCCTCCAGACGCCGGAAACACTGGCGTCGCGTCCGGGGCCGCGGACGCGGTGGTCGAATCTGTTCCTCGCCGGCGACTGGACCGACACCGGCCTGCCGGCGACGATCGAAGGCGCGATCCTGTCGGGAGAGCGCGCCGCCGCCTGTCTCGATTGATCGCCGGCGTCAGCCGCGCTTTGCGGCGACGGCCTCCACCTCGATCAGCCACTGCGGAGCGGCGAGCGCCGTCACGACGACGGTCGTCATGGCCGGCCGGCCCCCGTCCAGGTGCCGCGCCCGGATCGCCGCGAATTTCGGGATGTCCTCGGCATTGAGGAGATAGGCGTTGATCTTCACGAGGTCGGCGAAGCCCATGCCTGCCGACGCCAGGATCTCCCGCAGGTTCTCCATGATCTGTTCCGACTGGCCCTCGACGTCCGCATCGATCGATCCGTCGGGCTTGACGCCGATCTGGCCGGAAATGAAGAGATGCCGCGCTTCCTCGACCGTCTCGACGGCGTGGGAATAGCGGTTGTTGAAGGGCGGCGCGATGGCCGAGGGGTTGTGCGTCCGGTTCATGCGGTACCGCCTGCTTTCGGGTTCAGATCGGCAGCAGGGCCGCAGCGACCCGGCGCGCCTCGGCCAGCAGTATGTTGTAGGTGCGGCAGGCGGCGCCCGTGTCCATCACTTCGACCACGACGCCGGCGCTGCGCAGGTCGCGCCGCAACGCGCCGGGCAGGAGCTGCATCTTCTGCCCGGAGCCGAGCAGCAGCAGCTCGACCGGCGGGTCGGCCGACATGACCGGGGCGAAGGCCTCGACCGTCATCGTCTCGAAGGACGCGACCGGCCACGCCCGCGAGTGGTCCGGGAAGACCAGGACGGGACCCTGGTAGACGGTGCCGCTGACGCGGAACTCACCTTCCCCGTAGCTCTCGATGAACTGGCGGTCGGCGGGAATGATCGGCGTGACGTCCATGCCGCTCTCCCTTGCTGGTTCAGGAGGTCTCGGTCGCGGTCTTGGCCCCGCTCTTCTGCTCGCCGCGCCTGAGATTGAAGTACAGCAGCAGCGGGACCGCGACCAGGATCGACGAATAGGTGCCGACGACGAGCCCCCAGACCAGCGCGACGCTGAACCCGCGGATGACTTCGCCGCCGAAGATCGTGAGGGCGAGCGCTGCCAGCAGCGTGGTGCCGCTGGTCATCGCCGTGCGCGCCAGCGTCTCGTTGATCGCCTCGTTCAGGATCAGCGGCAGGCTCTTCGACTTGTACTTGCGCAGGTTCTCGCGCACGCGGTCGAACACCACGACCGTGTCGTTGATCGAGTAGCCGGCGATCGTCAGCACCGCCGCCACGGAGGACAGGCTGAACTCCATCTGCGTCAGCGAGAACAGGCCGATCGTCGTGATGACGTCGTGCGCCAGCGCCGCCAGCGCCGCTAGGCCGAACTGCCACTCGAAGCGGAACCAGACGTAGAGAAGGATGCCGGCCATCGCCAGCAGCACCGCCAGGGTCCCGGCCTCGATCAGCTCGGCGCCGACCTGCGGGCCGACCTGCTCGATGCGCCGGTAGCTCACGTCCTCGCCGAGCGCGGTCCGCACCTTCTCGATCGCGGCCTGCTGCGCCGGCTCGCCGCCTTCCTGCTGCTGCAGGCGGATCAGGACGTCGGTCGGTTCCCCGAACTCCTGCAGCGAGACCTCGCCGAGGCCGAGCCCGCCGAGCGTCGAGCGCAGCTGCGCGATGTCGGCGGGCTGCTCGGTCCGGATCTCGATCAGGATGCCGCCCCGGAAATCGATGCCGAAGTTCAGTCCGTTGGCCGCCACCACCACGAACGAGGCCACGATCAGCAGCGCCGACAGGATGAAAGCCGGGATGCGGTACCGGAGGAAGTCGATCCGGGTGTTATCTGGCACTAGACGCAGCGGGCGCATCGAAAGTCCTCTGGAGATGCTCGGGGGCGGGTCCCGTGGGGCCCCGCCCGACTGTGTTGTCGACCGCTTCGGGTCAGATCGGAACGGTCTTCGGCTTCGTCCGCCGCAGCCAGGCCACGACCATCAGGCGCGTCACCATGATCGCCGTGAACATGGAGGTGATGATGCCGATCGCCAGCGTCACCGCGAACCCGCGGACCGGACCGGAGCCGAGCATGAACAGCAGCAGCGCCGCGATCAGCGTGGTCACGTTGGAATCGATGATCGTCGTCAGCGCGCGGCTGTAGCCCGCGTCGATCGCCGAGATCACCGTCCGGCCGGCCCGCACCTCCTCGCGGATGCGCTCGAAGATCAGCACGTTCGCATCGACCGCCATGCCGATCGTGAGCACGATGCCCGCGATGCCGGGCAGCGTCAGCGTCGCCTGCAGGATCGACAGCGCGGAGAAGATCAGCGCGATGTTGAACAGCAGGGCGACGTTCGCCATCAGGCCGAACAGGCCGTAGGTGATCACCATGAAGATCATGACGAGGACGAGGCCGAGCATGCTCGCGAACTTGCCGGCGTCGATCGAATCCTGGCCGAGGCCGGGGCCGACCGTCCGTTCCTCCAGGATGGTCAGCGGCGCCGGAAGCGCGCCCGCCCTGAGCAGCAGCGCCAGGTCCTGCGCCGCCTGGACGCTGAAGTTGCCCTCGATCTGGCCGCTTCCGCCCAGGATCGGCTGGCGGATCACCGGCGCGCTGATGACCTTCTCGTCCAGCACGATCGCGAACAGGCGGCCGACATTCTCCTGGGTCGCCTCGGCGAACCGCCGGCCGCCGACGGAATCGAAGCGGAAGCTGACGACGGGCTGCCCTTCGGCGAAGGTCGGCTGCGCGTCCACCAGCGTGTCGCCGCTGACCATCACCCGCTTGCGGACGACGTATTGCTGGCCCGGCGTCTCCGCGGAGGGCAGCAGTTCCGAGCCCGGCGGGATGCGGCCGGCGAGCGCGTCCTGGACCGAGGTCGTCTCGTCCACGAAACGGAAGCTGAGCCGGGCCGTCTCGCCGAGCAGGCGCTTCACCCGTTCCGGGTCGTCGATGCCCGGAAGCTGGACCAGGATGCGGTCGCGCCCCTGGCGCTGGATCGTCGGCTCGCGCGTGCCGGTCTCGTCGATGCGCCGGCGCACGATCTCGATCGACTGCTGGACGGCCTGCTCCGTCCGCTGTTCGATCGCCGCCTCGCTGAGGCGCAGGCCGACCGCGTCCCCCGACGTCTCGACCACGACGTCCGGATCGAGGTCGCGCAGGATGTCCTGCGCGCGCTCGGCGTCGGCAGCGTCGCGCAGGCGGAAGCTGACGGTGGCGTCGGCGACCGCGAGGTCCGTGTAGCCGATGCGCACCTGCCGGAGCTCGGCGCGGACGCTGTCGAGCAGCGCCTCCAGGCGCTCGGAGATCACCTCCTGGACTTCGACCTCGAGCAGGAGATGCGATCCGCCCTGGAGGTCCAGGCCGAGATTGACGGTCCTGGTCGGCAGCCAGCCCGGCAGGTCCTCGCCCCACTGGTCGACCGTGGCGCGGCCGAGCAGGTTGGGAGCTGCGTACAGCACGCCCAACGCGCAGATCGCGAGGACGAGAATGATCTTCCAGCGTTCAAAATGGACCATGAGCGGCGACGACCCGACCTTACGAAGACATGCTGAGGGTTACTTGCGGCCGAACATCTTGCCGATCTTGACCCCGGCGCTCTGCGCGCTGGTTTCCGGCTTGGCGGGAGCGGCGTCGGCCGTCTCCTTGTCGTCGCGGGAGCCCTTGGTCGGCTCGGTCTTGGCCAGGACGTTGGAGATGGTGCCCCGTACCGTGCGCACGCGCACGCCTTCGGCGATCTCCACCGTCACTTCGTCGTCCGCGACCTTGGTGACCGTCCCGATCAGGCCGCCGCCGGTGACGACGCGGTCGCCGCGCCGCAGCGCGTCCAGCATCGTCTTGTGCTCCTTGAGCTTTCTCTGCTGCGGCCGGATCAGCAGGAAGTAGAACACCACGAATATAAGGATCAGCGGCAAGAACGACATCAGTTCGAAACCGCCAGCCGGCGCACCGCCCGCTGCCTGGGCGTAGGCCGTCGAAACCAACATCCGGTGCTCCTCTCTTTGCTCAAATGTGTCCGCGGACGCCGGGACTATAGCGGGCCGCGCCACGATGGCAAATGAAACCCGCGGGCCGGGCCTCCACCGGGGGAGGCGATGCGCCCCCGACCTGTGCTAGCTTTCGCGCTACCCGGTCTAAGTAAGCAGGTTGGAAGCTCGTGCAAACGGTCAATGAGGGATTGGCGGAAGTATCCGCCCTGCTGGAGCGCATCGCGTCGGCCCTGGAGCGGCTCGCCCCGCCCCCGCCGGGCCCGCCCGATCTGGATGGCGCCGACGCGTTCGTCTGGCATGCCGAGGACCGGCGCCTGGTCCCGGTCAGGGAGGTCAACCGCGTCGACATCGCCCTGCTCCGCGGCATCGAGCGCCAGCGCGACATCCTGCTCGACAACACCCGGCGCTTCGCGGGCGGCATGCCCGCGAACAACGCGCTGCTGTGGGGCGCGCGCGGCATGGGCAAGAGCTCGCTCGTGAAATCCGTCCATGCCGAGGCCTCGGCCGAGTGCGGCGGCGCCCTGGCGCTGGTGGAGATCCACCGCGAGGACATCCCGTCCCTGCCGGACCTGCTGGCCATGCTCCGCGGCTCGTCGCGGCGCTTCATCCTGTTCTGCGACGACCTGTCCTTCGACCACGACGACGGCGCCTACAAAAGCCTGAAGGCCGTGCTCGAGGGCGGCGTCGAGGGACGGCCCCGCAACGTCGTCTTCTACGCCACGTCGAACCGCCGGCACCTGATGCCCCGGGACATGATCGACAACGAGCGCTCGACCGCGATCAACCCGGGCGAGGCTGTCGAGGAGAAGGTCTCCCTGTCGGACCGGTTCGGGCTGTGGCTCGGTTTCCACAACTGCGACCAGCCGACCTTCTTCGACATGGTCGAAGGCTATGCCGGCCGCTTCGGGCTGGACGTCCCGCAGGAACGGCTCAGGGCCGAGGCGGTGGAGTGGGCGATGACCCGCGGCGGCCGTTCTGGCCGCGTCGCGTGGCAGTTCATCCAGGATCTCGCCGGCCGCCTGGGGCGCCGGATCGACTGACGGTCCGGTCGGCCAGCCATTCGCGCGGGTTCACCGCGCGGCTGCCCCTGCGCACCTCGAAATGGAGCTGCGGCGAGGTGACGTTGCCGGTCGAGCCGACGGTCCCGATCTGCTGTCCCCTGGACACGCGCGCGCCGCGCTCCACCTGCATCTGCTGCAGGTGGGCATAGGCGGTCATCCAGCCGTCGGCGTGGCGGATCAGCAGCAGGTTGCCGAAGCCCCGCAGCTCGTTGCCCGCATAGGCGACGATGCCGCTCTCCGCCGCCGTCACCGGCGTGCCTGCCGCGGCGGCGATGTTGATGCCGTCGTTGTGGAGCCCACCCGGCTTCGAACCGAAATCGGACAGGATCTCGCCGCGCAGCGGCCAGGCGAAGGTGGACGCAGTACGCGGCGGGGGATCTTCGGCCGGCGGCGGGCTTGACGGCGGGCTTGGCGGCGGGCTCGCCGGCTGGCTGGGGACGGGTTCGGGCACCGGCGCGGGGGGAGGCGCGGCCGCGGCCGTCCTCGCCGGCGGCTTCGGAGGAACCACGACCGGCGTTTGCGCGACCGCGGCCGGAGGGACCGCGGAGGGATGGATCGCGGACGGATGCACCGTGTTCGGAACGGCCGCGGGCGGGAGCGTTTCGGGCGGCGGTTCCTGCCGCGACGGGATCGCCGGCAGCACGGCGCCCTGCCCCGGTCGCGGCGCCGCGACCGCAGGGGAGGCCGGAGGGGCGGCCGGAGGCGCGGGCGCGACCGGTGCTGCGGCCACGACGGTGCTGCCGGGCTTGCGGCCGGGCAGCGGCGCGCCGGCCGGCGTTGCCGGGTCCGTGGCGGTGGCGGTGGCGACGCCGTTCGCGCCGGGCAGGCGGAGCTGCTGGCCGACTCGGATCTGGTAGGGGGCCGCCAGCCCGTTGGCGCGCGCCAGCTCGGCCAGGTCGACCTGGTAGAGGCGGGATACCGCGTACAGCGTGTCTCCCCCCTGGACCGTGTGGTAGCGCGCGGTCGGCAGGGCCAGCCGCTGGCCCACCTGGAGGACGTAGGGCGGCGCGAGGCCGTTCATCTCGATCAGTTCGCGGACGGGGACGTTGTAGCGGCGCGCGATCTCGTAGAGCGTATCGCCGGCCGCGACGGTGACCGCCCCCGCCGCGCTCGGAGACGCCGCCTGCTCGCTCATGGTCACCGGCGCGGGCGGGCCGCTGCGGTCGAACGCGCACCCGGCCGCGGCGAGCACGATCGCGGCGGGCAGGAAGGCCGCCCGACCCGCTCTCACTGGACCCGTACGCGCTCGAGCGGCTCGGGCACCGCCTCGGGCAGCAAAGGCACGAAACGTACCGGCCACAGCTCCTCCCGTTCAAGTCCGGCCGCCGTGCGGCGGATCCGGTAGACGCTCTGGTCCCGCCGGTCGGCGGCGAGCGGGATCACCATGATGCCGCCGACGGCGAGCTGGTCGGCCAGGTCCCGCGGCACGTCTCCCGATGCCGCGGCCGTCACGATGATCCTGTCGAAGGGCGCCTGCTCCGGCCACCCGCGCATGCCGTCGCCGTGCCGCGTCGTGACGTTGTGGAGGTTGAGGTCGGCGAACCGCCGTTCCGCCTCCCTCAGCAACGGCCGGTGGCGCTCGATGGTGTAGACCCGGCGGCACAGGCGCGACAGCACCGCGCCCTGGTAGCCCGACCCGGTGCCGATCTCCAGCACCTTGTGGCGGTCGTTCAGCTCCAGCGCCTGGGTCATCTGGGCGACGACGAGCGGCTGGCTGATCGTCTGGCCCTCGCCGATCGGCAGCGCCACGTCCTCGTAGGCGCGGTCGAGGAAGGCGGGAGGAAGGAACGCCTCGCGCGGGATGCGCTCGATGACGCCCAGGACCGCGGTGTCGGTCACCCCGGCCCGCCGAAGCTGCATCACGAGCCGGATCTTGCGGGCGTCGACGGTCAACGGAGAACGTCCCTCAGCGTGTCCAGCGTCCCGTAATGGGTCAGGTCGAGGTCGAGCGGCGTCACCGCGATCCCGTTGTCTGTGATGACCCCGACATCGGTGTCCGGCAGGACGTCGGCATCGCCGCGCAGCGTCCCGATCCAGAAATAGGTGCGGCCGCGCGGGTCCTGGCGTTCGTGGAGGTCGTCGCCGATCTTCCTCTTGCCGTGCCGGACGACCTTGATGCAGTTCACCTCCTCGGGACCGACGGCCGGGAAGTTCACGTTGATCAGGACGTTGCGCGGCCAGTCCACCGCCAGCGTCTTGCGGATCACCTGCGGCCCCCAGTGCTCGGCCGTCGGCCAGTCGGCCGGCCGGGCCGGGTCGAGATGCTGGCTGAGCGCCACGGCCCGGCAGCCCAGCAGCGTCGCCTCCATCGCGGCCGCGATCGTGCCGGAATAAGTCACGTCCTCGCCTATGTTGCTGCCGTGGTTGACCCCCGACAGCACGAGGTCCGGCCGGCGGTCCTTCAGGACGTGGTTGAGCGCCAGCAGGACGCAGTCCGTCGGCGTGCCGTCGACGATGAAGCGCCGGTCGTCGAGCGTGCGCAGCCGCAGCGGACGGTGGATGGTCAGCGAGTGGCTGGCGCCGGACTGCTCGGTCTCGGGCGCCACGGTCCAGACGTCGTCGGTCAGGCTGCGGGCGATCCTCTCCAGGACCTGCAGGCCCGGCGCATGGATGCCGTCGTCGTTCGTGATCAGAATCCGCATGCCCGAAGTGTCGGGCGACCGGTCATCCATGGACCGAGATCCTTTCCATGCCGTTCATGTACGGGCGCAGGGCATCGGGCACGGCGATCGAACCGTCGGCTTCCTGGTAGGTCTCCATCACGGCGATCAGCGCGCGGCCGACGGCCGTGCCGGAGCCGTTGAGCGTATGCACGAACTGCGTCGCCTTCTCGCCGCGCCCGCGGAACCGGGCCTTCATGCGGCGCGCCTGGAAATCCCCGCAGTTGGAGCAGCTCGATATCTCGCGATAGGCGCCCTGGCCGGGCAGCCACACCTCGATGTCGTAGGTCTTGCGCGACGCGAACCCCATGTCGCCCGTGCACAGGACCACCGTCCGGTACGCGAGCCCGAGCCGTCGGAGCACCGTCTCCGCCGCTTCGGTCATGCGCTCGTGCTCCGCGGCCGACTGGTCGGGCGCCGTGACGCTCACCATCTCGACCTTGTAGAACTGGTGCTGCCGGATCATGCCGCGAGTGTCGCGGCCGGCGGCGCCGGCCTCGGCGCGGAAGCACGGCGTGCGCGCGGTGAAGCGCAGCGGCAGGGCCTCGGCGTCCAGGATCTCGTCCGCGACCAGGTTGGTCAGCGGCACCTCAGCGGTCGGGATCAGCCAGTGGCCCGACGAGACCTGGAACTGGTCGTCGCGGAACTTCGGCAGCTGCGCGGTGCCGAACATCGCCTCGTCGCGCACGAGCAGCGGCGGCGACACCTCCTGGTAGCCGAACTCCGCCGTGTGGATGTCGAGCATGAAGTCGCCGAGCGCGCGTTCCAGCCGCGCCAGCGCCCCCTTCAGCACCGTGAACCGGGCGCCCGAAAGCTTGGCCGCCGCCTGGAAGTCCATCAGGCCGAGCGCCTCGCCGAGGTCGAAATGCTCGCGCAGGCCGCTTTCCCGCGGCGTGCCCCAGCGCCGGATCTCGACGTTCGCGGTCTCGTCGGGGCCGTCCGGCACGTCCTCGGCCGGGAGGTTCGGCACGCCGGCGAGAAGCGCTTCGAGTTGTTCCCCCAGCGCCTTCTCCTCGGCCTCGACCTCGGGCAGGCGCTCCTTCAGGGTCGCGACCTCGGCGACCAGCCCGGCGGCACCCTGGCCCTGGCGCTTGGCCGCCCCGATCTCCTTCGAAGCCTCGTTCCGGCGGGCCTGCATCTCCTGCATCGAGGTCTGCGCGGCGCGGCGGCGCGCATCCAGCGCCAGCACGTCGGCGGAGAGCGGCTCCAGGCCTCTCCGGGCCAGGCCTCGGTCGAATTCCCCGGGGTTGTCGCGGATGAAGCGGAGATCGTGCATGGACCCTGGACCGTCAACGGGAGGGAGGCTGGTTATAGTCCGGTCCAGCCTCCGGGGTCCAGGGGGACGGCGCCATCCGTTGCATGAATGCAGCGCTGGTGTTGCATAGAAGAATCACCCCCGCCGGGCGCCTTCAGACGGTGGTCGCGCCTTCCTCGGCCGCCTCGGCGGCTTCGCGGCGCAGGCGGTCCTTCTCGATCCGCCGGCCGATCAGGATCGACACCTCGTACAGCAGGTAGAGCGGGATGCCGAGGCCGACCTGGCTGATGACGTCGGGCGGGGTCAGGACCGCGGCCGCGGTCAGGATGATGACCACGGCGTATTTGCGCTTGCGCGCCAGCGCGTCGACCGAAACCATCCCGACGCGGACCAGCAGCGTCAGCAGCACCGGAAGCTGGAAGGCGATGCCGAACGCGAAGATCAGCGTCATCACCAGCGACAGGTACTCGCCGACGCGGCCTTCGAACTCGATCGCGAGTTCCGACGTGCCGGGCACCTGCTCGAAGCCCAGGAAGAACCGCCAGGCGAGCGGGAAGATGAAGTAGTAGACCATCGCCCCGCCCAGGAAGAACAGGAACGGCGTCGCCACCAGGAACGGCAGGAACGCCCTCTTCTCCTGCCGGTACAGGCCGGGGGCGATGAACAGCCAGAGCTGGCTGGCGATGACCGGGAAGGACAGGAAGCACGCAGCCCAGAACGCGACCTTCACATAGGTGAAGAACGCCTCCGTCAGGTTGGTGTAGATCATCCGCCGCCCCTCGCCGAGGATGTCGGCGAGCGGTTCGAGCAGGAAGGCGTAGATGTCCTGCGAGAAGTAGTAGCAGAACAGGAACGCGACGAACAACGCGGCCAGCGAGTACATCAGCCGGTTCCGCAGCTCGACCAGATGGTCGAGGAGCGGCATCTTGGCGTCTTCGAGATCTTCTTCTTGGGTCACGTCCGTCAAGCCTGCTTCTGGCCGGCGGTCTCCGGGGCCTCGGCCTTCGCGTCCGCCGGCGGAGCCGGGGCTGGCGCGGGAGCCGGAGCCGGGACGGCCTGCGCGGCGGCCGTCGCCGGCGCCGCAGCCTCGTTCGCCTTGGCCGTGTCCTTCGAGCCCGTGTCCTTGGAGCCCGTATCCTCGGGATCGAAGGCGTTGCGCAGGCTGCCCGTCGGATCGATCGTCTTCTCGATCTGCTTGGCGACGTTCAGCTGCTTCAGTTCGAGCGCCTGCTTGCGGACCTCGTCGAGTTCCGCCTCGCGGACCATGTCGTCGATGCTGCTCTGGAACTCGCGGGTCAGCATCCGCGCCTTGCGGACCCAGCCGCCCACCGTCTTCAGCACCATCGGAAGGTCCTTGGGACCGATCACGATGAGGGCGACGACGATGATGACCGCGAGTTCGGTCCAGCCGATGTCGAGCATTCTATTGCGTCCTGCGACGGGCTTGTCCGGCCGGTGACGGCCCGGTGTACCGGCCCCGGGTCAGGAGCTCTTCGCCGTCTCGTCCTTGTTGACGGTCTGGTGGATCGTGCGCCCTTCCTCGGCGTCGATCTTCTTCGTGTCCTCGTCCTCTTCCTTAAGGCCGGACTTGAAGTTCTTGACCCCCTTGGCGACGTCTCCCATCACCCTGGGCAGCTTCCCGGCCCCGAAGATGATCAGGACGATCAGGAGGATCAGGATGACCTGCCAAATACCGATACTCATAGGAAAACTCCGCTCCGCGGTCCGTTGACGATCCCATCGTCCGGCGCGGATAATGGCAGAAAGCCATATCCGTCGCAACGATCGCAGGACCCCTTCCGGGTATCCCCCTCTTATTCTCTCAGATGGTGCCGGCTCTCCGGAAAACGAAGGCCTGGGCGTGATCGAGCACCACGCAGACATGGCTGCCCTCGGGCGGGAGGAACTGTCCGGGCATGCGCGAATGGAGGTGGACGCTGCCGCCCCGGCCGTCCTGGACGCGCAGATGGACGAGGCTCGACCGGCCGAGCAGGCGCGCCGCCTCGACCCGCGCCAGGATCGGCACCTCCGCGGCCCCCTGCCCCAGCATGGACAGGCGCAAGGCTTCGGGCCGCACCAGCACGTCGACGCCGTCGCCGTCGCTAAAGCCGCAGGCGATGCTGCCGAGCGGCGTGGCGACCCGGCCGCCGCGCACGACGCCCTGCAGCCGGTTGGCCTCCCCGAAGAAGGTCGTGGCGAAGGCGTCGGCCGGGCTGGTGTAGAGGTCGACCGGCGTGCCGAGCTGGACCAGCTTGCCTTCGTTCATCAAGGCGATGCGGTCGCCGAGGAACATCGCCTCCTCGGGATCGTGGGTCACCAGCAGCGTCGCCGCGCCGCTGCGCTTCAGGACGTGCAGCGTCTCGTCGCGGATCTGCTCGCGCAGGCGCGCGTCCAGGCCCGAGAACGGCTCGTCCAGCAGCAGCACCTTGGGCTGCGGCGCCAGCGCCCGGGCCAGCGCCACGCGCTGTTGCTGGCCGCCCGACAGCGCGTGGGGATAGGCGTTGGCGTACCCCTCCATGCCGACCTGGGCCAGCGTCTCGGTCGCGCGGGCCCGCTGCTGGGCGGCAGGCAGGTCGGACAGCCCGAAGCGGACGTTGTCCAGCACCGAGAGGTGCGGGAACAGTGCGTAGTCCTGGAACACCAGCCCGACGCCGCGCAGCTCCGGCGGCATCTGCCGCATGCCGTCGGCGACGAGGCGGCCGCCGATCCGCACCGCGCCGCGCTGCAGCGGCTCGAGGCCGGCGGCCAGGCGCAGCAGGGTCGACTTGCCGCAGCCCGACGGGCCGACGAGGCACAGGATCTCCCCCGCGGCGAGGTCGATGGAAACGTCGTCGACCGCGGTCTTGCGGTCGTAGGCATGGGTGATCGAGACGAGCGCCAGCGCCTCGAGCGGGGCGGCGTCCCGGCCGCCCGGCCCGCGGGCGTCGACCTCGTCGGGCCGCCGGTCGGGCACGGCGTGCACGGCGTGCACGGCGCGCGGCTTCGCGAGCCAGGAGGTGGCGCGCGACCGCAGCGACCTGCCGAGCCCTCGGGATCCGTCGTCGTCGTGAAACAGTGCCATCTGTCCGCCGCCAGCGTCCGTGGAGACCGTGGAAGGATGTCCGGGCCGGCGGCATTATCGCAGGCCCCGCTCACTTTGCAAACGGTTCTCACTCCCATTCGCACCGCGCCGCCCGGTCAGTCGTCCTCGGCCTCGTCCTCCGGATCGCCCTGGGCCACGTCCTCGCCGGCGACGGCGGCCAGGACCGGCCGCGGATCGAGCAGCCCGGCGGTCTTGAGCTCGTCCACGCCGGGCAGGTCGCGAAGCGAGTCCAGGCCGAAATGGTCGAGGAAGGCGTCGGTCGTGATCCAGGTCAGCGGCCGGCCCGGCGTCTCCCGGCGCTTGCCCGGCCGGATCCAGCCCGCCTCCATCAGCAGGTCGAGCGTGCCCTTGCTGGTCGCCACACCCCGGATGCCCTCGATCTCGGTGCGGGTGACGGGCTGGTGGTAGGCGACGATCGCGAGCGTCTCGACCGCCGCGCGCGACAGCCGCTTCTGCACGTCCGCCTCGACGCGCAGCCGTTCCGCCAGGTCCGGCGCCGTGCGGAACCACCAGCGCCCGCCGGTCGAGACGAGGTTGATGCCGCGGTTGGCGTACAGCCCGGCGAGCTCGCGCAGCAGCGCCGGCAGGTCGGCGCCCTCCCCCATCCGCAGCCGCAGCGTCCGCTCGTCGAGCGGCTCGACCGCCGCGAACAGCAGCGCCTCCAGCAGGCGAAGCTGCTGGCCGTGAAGGGCGGGCACGTCGGGACCGGCTTCGCTCATGCCCGCCTCACTCCGCGCGCGACGCGTTGCGGATGAAGATCGGCGCGAAGACGCCGTCCTGGCGCAGCTCGATCTGCCCCTCCTTGGTCAGCTCCAGGCTGGCCGCGAAGGTGGCGGCGAGCGCCGACCGGCTCGCCAGCCCGTCGCCCGCCCCTTCGGGAACGAAGCTCGACAGGTCCGCCCAGTCCGGCAGGCTGCCCAGCATCGCCTCCAGCCGCTGGCGGGCGTCCTCCATCGAGAACAGCTCCAGCGGCCGGATCCGCCAGGTCCGGAACTCCTTGCGCCGCTTGTGGTCGGCATAGGCGCGCAACAGGTCGTAGAGCGAGACCTCGAACACGGAGCGGGTGACGACGCGGATCCCCTCCGGCGCGCCGCGCGCGAACACGTCCCGGCCGAGCTGCGGGCGCGCCAGCAGCCGCCCGCCCGCCTGCTGCATCGCCTCCAGCCGCTGGAGCTGGAAGGCCAGGGCCTGGGCCAGCTCCTCGCCGCTCGGCTCCTGCTCGTCCGGTTCGGGCAGCAGCAGGCGCGACTTCAGGTAGGCGAGCCAGGCGGCCATCACGAGGTAGTCGGCCGCGAGCTCCAGGCGGACGCGGCGCGCCTGCGCGATGAAGGCGAGGTACTGGTCCGCGAGCTGGAGGATCGAGATCCGGGCGAGGTCGACCTTCTGGTCGCGCGCGAGGCCGAGCAGCAGGTCGATCGGCCCCTCGAACCCGTCCAGCGCCAGCACGAGGCGCCCGTCGGGCGCCTCGCCGGCGCCCGTCCGGGGCGGGTCCTCCTCGAAGCTCTCGGCCGGTTGCAGGGGCGATGCGCTCATTCGGGTCGGTGGTCGTGGTCTCGGCCGTCCGGCACTCAGCCGTGGCCGGCCAGCCGAAAGATCAGGTCGCCAATGTACTCCATCGGAGTCCGCAGCAGCCAAGGGAGAATCTCGATGCGGTAGCCGAGCTGCCCGCCGATCATCGGCAGCAGCACCAGCACCCCGATCAGCACCAGCAGTCCGTAGCGCTCCATGCGCGCCAGC
Organism: Arenibaculum sp.; assembly: GCF_035998295.1. Classification (NCBI taxonomy): domain Bacteria; kingdom Pseudomonadati; phylum Pseudomonadota; class Alphaproteobacteria; order Rhodospirillales; family Azospirillaceae; genus Arenibaculum; species Arenibaculum sp. Next base: position 51,061 of record NZ_DASYHS010000279.1, read on the forward strand.
GGGATCGCGAGCGGCCTCGGCAGGATGCCGACCGCGACCCGCCCGCCGTCGAGCGGCGGCAGCGGCAGCATGTTGAAGATCGCCAGCACCAGGTTGATGACGACCGAGATCTGGAGGCTCGTCGCCGCCCAGGGCGCCAGCGGTTCCGGCAGCAGATGGGCCCAGCGCATCAGCCACGCGCTGACGAAGGCCAGCAGAATGTTCGTGACCGGCCCGGCCAGCGCCACCAGCACCATGTCGCGGCGCGGCTTGTTCAGTCGCCCGAACGACACCGGCACCGGCTTCGCCCAGCCGAACAGGAACCCGGTCGTGAAATACAGCAGCGCCGGCAGGATGACGGTCCCGAACGGGTCGACATGCGCGATCGGGTTGAAGGTGACGCGGCCCAGCCGCTTGGCCGTGTCGTCGCCGAGCTTGGAGGCCGCCCAGCCATGCGCGGCCTCGTGGAACGTGATCGCCAGGATCGTCGGCAGGACCCAGGCCGAGGCGCGGATCAGGAATTCCGTCGTCTCGTCCATCCTACACGTCCCCGGCGCCGAGCAGCGCGTCGAGGCGCGCGCGCAACGCCTCCGGATCGATCGCGCCCGGCGGCTTCAGCATCGCGGCCGCGCGCGTCCAGCGCTCGCCGGCGCGCGCCGACAGCGGAACCAGCGCGCGCGCCACCCCCGTCATCTCCGTCATGTCGCCGTTGCAGTGCAGGACCACGTCGCAGCCCGCCGCCAGCACGGCGCGCGCACGCTCCTCCATGCTCCCCGACAGCGCCTCCATCGACAGGTCGTCGGACAGCAGCAGCCCGTCGAAGCCGAGCCTGCCGCGCACCACCGTCCCGATCACCGCCGGCGAGACGCTGGACGGCCGGTCGGGGTCGATCGCCTGGTAGACGACGTGCGCGACCATGCCGAGCGGCATGTCGGCCAGCACCTCGAACGGCACGAAGTCGGTGGCGGCCAGCGCGTCCAGCGGCGCATCGACGTTCGGCAATTCCCGGTGGCTGTCGCTGAAGGCCCGGCCGTGGCCGGGCAGGTGCTTGATCACCGGCAGCACGCCGCCGTCGAGCATACCGAGGCAACTGACGCGCGCAAGCCCCGCCACCTGCTCCGGGTCGGTGCCGAACGCCCGGTCGCCGATCACGTCGTGCGCGCCTTCGACCGGCACGTCGCAGACCGGCGCGCAGTTGACGGTGATGCCCAGGCCGTGCAGCAGGTGGGCCAGCAGGCGGGCATTGATCCAGGCGGCCTCCGCGGCCGCCTCGGGGTCGCCGGCCGCCAGGTCGCCGATCAGGCGCATCGGCGGATGCGCGGGCCAGGACGGCGGCCGCAGGCGGGCCACCCGCCCGCCCTCCTGGTCGATCAGGACCGGCGCGTCGGGGCGCCCGACGGCCGCCCGCATCTCGGCCACCAGGGCGCGGACCTGGTCGGGGTCGCGGCAGTTGCGCCGGAACAGGATGAAGCCCAGCGGGTCGACGCTGCGGAAGAAGTCGCGCTCGTCCCGGCTCAGTTCGGGGCCGGCGCAGCCGAACACGGCGGCGGAGGGTACGGACGCCACCGGGCTACCGGATCACGAGGCAGCCGACGCTCTGGGCCTTGAGCGTCTGGCAGATGGCGTCGGCCCGGGGCCCGTCGACGGGGCCGGCATGGACCCGGTAGTAGATCCCCTTGTCGCCGAGATCCGCGCGCACGACCGTGAGGCCGAGCGGGCCGAGCTCCGCCGGGAAGCGGCGCTGCAGGCGCTGGAACTCCTGCCGCGCGACGTCCTCGCTGCGCACGGAGGCGATCTGCAGGCGGACGTCGCCCAGCGCCGCGGGCTGGGCGGGCGCAGGCTGGGCCGGCGCGGCGACCGGCGGTGCCGGCGCCGGGGTGACCACGGGCGCCGTCACCGGTGCGGGCGGCGGGGCCGGCGGAAGCACCGCGACCTCGGCCGGCGCGGGCTCCGCGGCCGGTGCCGGGGCCGGTGCCGGTGATGGCGATGGTTCGGGTGCCGCTTGCGCGAGCGGCGGTTCGGGCGCGGCTTCCACGGGCTCCGGCTCGGCCGCGAGCTGGGCCGGCGCCGGTTCCGCCGGCTGGAGCGGCGCCGGACGGGGCAGCGGCTCCTCCGGCGGCGGCAGCAGGCGCTCGACCGTGGGCTCGTCGCCGCCCGGGCTCAGGCGCTGGAACACCAGCTTGTCCTGGTGCGGCACGGCCATGCCGCCGGGCTGCTCCGGCCGGATCTTGGCCGGCGTCGCGTCGGCCTGGATCAGCGGCACGTGCCCGTCGGTGGCGGGCTCGGAACTCATCATCCCGACCACCGCGACCAGCGCCACCACCACGATCGCCCCCGCCCCCGCCCGGACCAGCAGCCGGCGGCGGCCGGGGCGCAGGTCGTGCCCGCGGACAGGCCGCTCGTAGCCCCGGCGCGGCGGCATCTCCCGGTCGCGCGGGATCGGGGCCTCGGCATAGGCCTCCTCCTGCGCGAACTCGTCGTGCCCCTGCCCCGGCCCGTGCCCCTGCCCCAGGGTCGGTTCGCGCCGCCCGGGCCGGTCGTCCCCGTCGAACTCGTCGAACCGGTTCATGCCCGCAGCTCCTCCAGCGGCTTGACGCCCATCACTTCGAGGCCCGACGCGATGACCAGCGCCACGGCCTTCACGAGGGCCAGGCGCGCGCGCGTCAGCTCGGGCTCGCCCTCGACCAGGAAGCGCATCGACGCGTCGTCGCGGCCGCGGTTCCACAGCGCGTGGAAGGCCGCCGCGAGGTCCTGGAGGTAGAAGGCGATCCGGTGCGGCTCGTGCGCCTCGGCCGCGCCCTCGACGACCCGGGGCCAGTTCGCCATCGCGCGGACCAGCGCCAGCTCGTCCGGCTCGGCCAGGCGGTCGAGCGGCGCGCCGGCCAGCCCCGGCCCGGTGAGGTCGGCGGCCGGATCGGCCTCGGCCGCGTTGCGCAGCACCGAGCAGCAGCGCGCATGCGCGTACTGGACGTAGAAGACGGGGTTGTCCTTGGACTGCTCCGTCACTTTGGCGTAGTCGAACTCCAGCGTCTGGTCGCTGCGCCGGGTCAGCATGATGAAGCGGATCACGTCGCGCCCGACCGCGTCGACGACGTCGCGCAGGGTGACGAAGGTGCCGGCCCGCTTCGACATCTTCACGGGCTGGCCCTTGTCCATGAGGTGGACGAGCTGGCACAGCAGCACGTCGAGCGCGCCCTCGCGTGCCGTGACCGCCTGGGTCGCGGCCACCATCCGCTTGACGTAGCCGCCATGGTCGGCGCCCAGCACGTCGACCAGCAGCGGCGTGCCGCGGCGGAACTTGTCGTAGTGATAGGCGATGTCGTTGGCGAAATAGGTCCAGGACCCGTCCGACTTCTTGAGCGGCCGGTCGACGTCGTCGCCGAACTCGCTCGATCGGAACAGCGTCTGCGGGCGCGGTTCCCACTCCTCGGGCTTCTTGCCCTTGGGCGGCTCCAGCACGCCGACATAGACCAGCCCCTGCCGCTCCAGCGCGTCGAGCGCGGCCTCGACCGCCCCCGACGCGACCAGCGCGCGTTCCGAGGAGAAGACCTGCTCGCCGACGCCCAGCGCCTTCAGGTCGCCGCGGATGCCGGCCATGATCTCGTCGATGGCGAAGTCGCGCACCGCCGGGAACCATTCCTCCTCGGGAACGCCCACCCATTTCCGGCCGTCGCGCCGGGCCAGCGCCTCGCCGACGTCCTTCAGGTACTCGCCCGGATACATTCCCGGCGGGATCTCGCCGACGTCCTCGCCCAGCGCCTCGCGGTAGCGCAGATGGGCCGAGCGGGCCAGGGTCTGCACCTGCGCGCCGGCGTCGTTGATGTAGTATTCGCGCGTGACCGCGTAGCCCGCCTTCTCCAGCAGGTTGGCCAGCACGTCGCCGACCACGGCACCCCGGGCATGGGCGGCGTGCAGCGGCCCGGTGGGGTTGGCCGACACGTATTCGACGTTGACCCCCCGCCCGGCGCCGACCGTGCTCGCCCCGTAGGCGGTGCCCGCGGCCAGGATGTCGCCGACGCGCGCGCGCCAGTAGGCGTCCGTCAGCCGCAGGTTCACGAAGCCGGGCCCCGCGATCTCGACCGAGGCGACGTGCGGGTGCTCCTTCAGGCGCGCGGCCAGCAGCTCGGCGATGTCGCGCGGCTTGCGCCCGGCCTGCTTGGCGAGCACGAGGGCCGCGTTGGTGGACAGGTCGCCGTGCGCGGCCTCGCGCGGGGGCTCGACGGTCACCTTCGCCGCGTCCAGGCCTCGCGGAAGGGCCCCGGATTCGGCGAGGTCGCCGAGGATGGCGCTGAGGTCTTGGGCGAAGGCGTTGAACAGGTTCATTCGATCGTCGTCCATGTCGTACGGCCGGCGTCGCACGCTCGTGTCGCACGGCCGGCGGTCGCGCGGCTAGATGCGCCGATTCGCGTCCGAGCGCAAGCCCCGACGCCCGGCCTCGCTGCAACCTGCAACGCAACCCTTTGACCGGGCCGGAGGGTGAGCCTACATATGGGAGAGCGACAGTTCCATTTTTGTGATCGAGGAGCCGGACATGGCGGATACGGCGATGGCGGGGGGCACGGCCCCGAACCCCACTCCGGGACGCGTCCTTTCCCTGAGCGAGAGCGCCGCGCGGCGGGTCGCGGCACTCCGGCGGATGGAGGGGGACGAGACGCTGATGCTGCGCATCTCGGTGTCCGGCGGCGGCTGCTCCGGCTTCCAGTACGGCTTCAGCTTCGACAACCTGCGCAACGACGACGACTACGTGTTCGAGCGCGACGGCGTCCAGGTCGTGGTCGACGACGTCTCCCTCGACCTGCTGGCCGGGGCCGAGATCGACTTCGTCGAGGACCTGATGGGCGCCGCCTTCCAGATCCGCAACCCCAACGCCAGCTCGTCCTGCGGCTGCGGTTCCAGCTTCGCCGTTTGATCCCGCCCGCACGCTGATCTATCAAGGAGGGCCCGCGCCGCGGGCCCTTTTTCATTGCCGGACCGCCCGATGACCAGAATCGCCACCTGGAACGTGAACTCCGTCAAGGCGCGCCTCGCCAACGTGACCGGGTGGATAGCCGAGACGCGGCCCGAGATCGTCCTGCTCCAGGAGATCAAGTGCGAGACGGACGCCTTCCCGAGGGCGGCGTTCGAGGAGCTCGGCTACCACGCCGCCGTCGTCGGGCAGAAGAGCTACAACGGCGTGGCGCTGCTCTCGACCCTCCCGGTCTCCGACGTCCTCGACCGGCTGCCCGGCGAGCCGGAGGACCCGCAGGCCCGCTACGTCGAGGCGACCGTCGGCGGCCTGCGCGTCGCCTCGCTCTACCTGCCCAACGGCAATCCCGTCGGCACCGAGAAATACCCCTACAAGCTGCGCTGGATGGACCGCCTGCACGAGCGCGCCCGCGCCCTGCTGGCCGAGGAGGTCCCCTTCGTCCTGGGCGGCGACTACAACGTGATCCCCGCGCCGGAAGACGTGTACGACCCGGTCGGCTGGACGGAGGACGCGCTGTTCCGCCTGGACACGCGCCGGCAGTTCCGCAAGCTCCTCAATCTCGGCCTGACCGAGGCGTTCCGCGCCCTGCACCCGCAGGAGCGGCACGCCTACACGTTCTGGGACTACCAGGCCGGGGCGTGGCCGCGCGACAACGGGCTGCGCATCGACCATTTCCTGCTGTCGCCCGGCGCCGCCGACCGGCTCGTCTCCTGCACGATCGACCGCGGCCCGCGTGGCCGGGAGAAGGCGTCCGACCACACCCCCGTCATCGTCGAGCTGGCCGACCCGGTATCTTAACCTCCGGGCTGCGGGCCGTCGTAGCCCTCGACGATCGCCAGGTCCACGACCGCCTTGCCCTGCCTGAGGGCCATCGCCTCCGCGTATTCGGGCGACCGGTAGCAGTCGAGCGCCGCGGCGTAGCTCGGGAACTCGATGACGACCACGCGCGGGCGCGCGCTGCCTTCCGGGTTCTCGCAGGCACCGCCGCGCGCCAGGAAGCGCGCGCCGTATTTGGCGAAGGCCTTCGCGTTCGCCGCGACATAGGCCTTGTACCCCTCCGGATCGCTCACCTCGCCGAACGCGACCCAATACCCCTTGGCCATGAGCGGGCCTCCCACGATGTTTCCCGCCCACCATACGAAAGCGGCAGGCGCGATGCGAGCGCCGCCGTTGCAGTGTACCGCGTCCCGGGTCACTATCCGTCTCCCTGCGAATACGGATCGGACGCGACGATGGGCCCGCGCGAGGTGGAGCGCGAAGAGCGCGACAAACGGCAGGAGCACGCCCGCCGCGAGGTGGTGGCCATGCTGGGCGCGCTGGAGGCCCACGCCCATCAGGCGGTCGAACTGACCCAGGCGGCGCTGCGCGACCCGCGGCCCGGCAACCTCGCCTTCTGGCGGGCGTTCCGGGCCAAGATCGACGATTTCCGCGCCCTCGTCAGCCTGATCAACCTGCGCCTGCCGGGCCTGGAGGGCGCGCGGGCCGATGCCCTGGGGCAGGAGTTCCGGCGCCTGGACGCGGCGATGCTGACGCTCTACGTCCGCACGGCCGGCGTCCATTTCCGCGCGATGCTCGACCGCGCGGTCCTGCCGCTGGTGGCGCACGACGTCCTGCGCCCGGAACTGGCGCTTCTGGACGAGGCGCTGGCGCGGCTGGCTGGCGGCGAGGAGGCGAGCCCGCGCCTGGCCGCCTCGGCGACCGCCGCCCGCGCCGACCTGGAGGAGGTGCTGCGCCGCGTCCCGGCCCTGCCCGACTTCGACGAGCCCGATGCTCCCGCCGACCCGCCGCGGCTCGCGGCCCGCGACGGGCTTCAGTAGGCGGGCTTCAGTAGGCTTCAGTAGTTCGGCCACAGCCCCGGCGTCGCCAGCTCGATCACGTGCCCGTCGGGGTCGTGGAAATAGAGGCTGGTGCCGCCCGCCGACCAGTTGACCTCGCTGTAGACGGGCACGCCCTGCTCGCCGAGATGGGCGCGCCAGGCGTCGAGCTCGGCGCCGGGGATCTTGAACGCCATGTGCAGCCTTCCGCTGCCGTGGTGCCCGGGGACGATCCCGCCCCTGGCGGGGATGTCCTCCTCGGTGGTGCCGTTCTGGAAGATCAGCAGCACGCCGTTGCCGCGGGCGTCGAACGCGGTGAGCCTGGGCCCCATGACCATCGCCTCCAGGCCGAGGACGCGGGCGTAGAACGCCGTCGCCCTGTCCATGTCGGCGACGTAGAGCGCGGTCTCCAGGATGCCGTCGATTCGCGGCACGGTCCCCTCCTGTCTTTGCTCGGCCGATATCCGTCCTCAGGCGCAACCCATCCCCCGGCCGAAGGTTTCGTTCCCGGCGGGAGGTTGCGTCCCGCCGACCGACACCTTAGACAGAGCACATGTGCGAACTCCTGGGAATGAGCGCCAACACCCCGACGGACATCTGCTTCAGCTTCGCCGGGCTGATGCGCCGCGGCGGCGGCACGGGCCCGCACCGCGACGGCTGGGGCATCGCCTTCTACGACGGCCGCGGCTGCAGGGCCTTCCACGACCCCTGCCCGTCCGTCCAGTCCGAGATCGCGCATTTCATCCGCGGCTACTCGATCAAGAGCCGGGTCGTCGTGTGCCACATCCGCAAGGCGAATCGCGGGCGGATCTCGCTGGAGAACACCCATCCCTTCACGCGCGAGCTGTGGGGCCGCAACTGGACCTTCGCCCATAACGGCCAGCTCCGCGGCATCAAGCGGCGCCCGCTCGACTACTACCGGCCGGTCGGCACCACCGACAGCGAGCACGCCTTCTGCTGGATCCTGGACCGGCTGCGCGCCCGCTGGCACGACGCGCCCACGATGCCGGCGCTCGCGCGCGAGATCCGCGCGCTGGCCGCCGACCTCGCGGAACTGGGCGTGTTCAACATGCTGCTGACCGAGGGCCGTGCCCTGTTCTGCCACTGCGGCACGAAGCTGGCCTGGATCACGCGCCGCAGCCCCTTCGGCCCGGCGACCCTGGTGGACGAGGACCTGACCGTCGACTTCGCGCAGGAGACCACCCCCCACGACGTCGTGACCGTCGTCGCGACCCACCCCCTGACCGCGAACGAGACCTGGACCGTGATGGACCGGAACAGCTTCGTCGCGTTCCGCGACGGCGAGCCGGTCGGCTGAGCATCGCCATCCCCCTTGGCTGCTAGCCGCGGCCGATGCTACACAACCCCGTGCGATACGCCGAAGCCGGATGGGTGGCCGAGTGGTTTAAGGCAGCGGTCTTGAAAACCGCCGTGGGTGCAAGCCCACCGTGGGTTCGAATCCCACCCCATCCGCCATTTCACTGCCGCATACCATTAACAGCGCAGACATTCACTCGCCAAGCACGGGCGTTCGCCGCGATCTCCCTATGAGCTAGCTCGATTGCTGCTAGACGGGTTTCCTCAGGGTCCACCTCAGCAATCCCGCTGTCGCTCCCCTCCAGCGTCTCCTTTCTCCTCATTCTCTGGTAAGTGGCCGGAAAATCATTTTCTCACTAGTACGTTGGAGCATGGTTCTGTATGTAAAGCCCAGGTAATGCCTCTGACGAGCCCTCACTCCTCGCCATTCGCGTTTACGCGGGCCTCACACTTAAGAAGGCCTCTCCCCGGATTAAGGATCGTGACCAGCCTCGCCATTCGCCTGAAGGAGCTGGATGAAGACCAGCTGGAGGAGTTCATTGAGCTCTTTGCCGACTGCATCGGTGCCGGGTATCTCGCGGTCCACAGGATGGGTCAGGCCAATGATAAGGGCCGCGACGTTGTAGGCTTCTTGACACCGGCCAAGCATGAGGGGCCTTGGCACCTTTACCAGTGTAAGCGGAAAACCAAAGGCAGCGCTCTCGGGGCCCCGGAAGCGCTCGTCGAACTCGGCAAGCTGTTTTATCACTACATTGAAGGGGCCTACCTGACGCTGCCGACCAAGTACGTCTTCGTTGCCCCACGCAACGTCACGGGCCCTTTACGCGACCTGATCCTCAACCCGTCCACCCTTAAGGCAAGGCTTTTGGCGGATTGGGATACCTACTGCCTGACGGGTATCACCGGGCGCGGCAACGGCAAAACCCCGCTGACGCCGCAGATCAGGGCCGCCATTGAGGCCTACGATTTCGGTCAGGTCGATTACCTTCCGGCTACCGGAATCGTGAAGCATTCCGCGGCGGGGCCAGCACTCACCCGCGTTCTCAAGGTGGTGCCCGGCGACGCTCCAGTTGGGGTCGCACCATCAACTCTACAGGCGGAGGAGATCGAGTACCTCGACCAACTCAGACAGGTGTACGGTGCTGCCCGTGGTACTTCCTTCGTAACTGTCGAAGCAGTCCTGGCGGATAAGGAGTATGGGCCCGACCTCAGCGACCAACGGACCCGGTTCTTCGAGGCCGCCGTTTTCAAGCGGTTCCATCGGGATAACACCGATGCCAATGCGCTCGAAGCCTTTCAGCAGGATGTTTACCTTGGGGTAGTAGGCGTCCATCGTCGCAGGCACCCAACAGGGTTTGACCGCCTCTGCGCCGTGATGGACCATGCCTCGGTGATGGCCGCCGCCATCGGGGGCAAGCTCGCGCGGGTGCCTGTGCGTCAGGGCATGTGCCATCACCTCGCGAATGAGGGGACCATGAAGTGGACACCATGAGGTTCGACGAGTTCGGCCACCTCTACAACTCGCCCTTGGAGACGGGCATCCGGGCGGTGATCATCCTAGAGCACCTGCGTCCGGTAAAGGCGGACCTTGCCGAGATGATTCTGTTCGACCACGTTGTGGTCCATACGGGCGATCACGGCGGCCCGCGGAGCCTTCACACCGCTCTTCCGGATCGAAAGGGAGAGCTTCTCGTCCGGCGTCGTCTGATAGAGGAAAGTCTGCGGCTGATGCAGCAATGCCACTTAGTGGCCGAGGCTCACGATGAGTATGGGATCTCCTACCACGCCACCGATGAGGCCGCAGCCTACATTGAGCTACTTGAGACGCCGTACTCGGAGCACCTAAAGCGCTGCTCGGCCTGGATCCGGGACGAGGTGAGGCAATACACGAAGGCTGGCTTCGGAGAGCGGCTACGAGACCAGATCGGCGACTGGGCCGAGGCGTTCGGTGTGGCCGATAGATCCGCACGGTAAGCCTGATTATGCCTCCTCCACGCTTCATCTTGCGACGGCTGACTTTTACCGGGCCCGACGTCCCATTGTCGGATCTAGATTTCGCTGACGGGCTCAACCTCGTCTGGGGCGCTTCCAACTCCGGCAAATCGTTCATTCTCGCTGCGCTCGATTTCATGTTCGGCAGCGGGTCGCCCCTTCCCGACATCAGGATGCTGCGTGGTTACGAGCGTGTCTGGTTGAGCCTCGACTTGCCGGCGAGCGGACGGGTCACGATCGAGCGAGCGGTCTCTGGAGGAAATTACGCCCTGTACAAGGGCGACGTGGATCCCGAGGCCCCTGGCACGTCTGGCCAGACCCTCTCAGCGGATCATAAGACAAAGTCCCTCAGCCTTTCATCTTTCCTCCTCCGCGAACTTGGTATCCGTGACAAGCAGATCGACAGGACTCTGAACGGGGAGAAGAACGCGTTCACATTTCGCCACGTAACGCCCTACGTCCTCACGGACGAAACGAACATGATGGCAACATGGAGCCCGATCGTGATCGACCCGCGGGCAGGCGATACCTTCAACAAGAACGTCTTCAAATTCCACCTTACAGGGATCGACGGTTCGGCCACAGTCACAACGGAGAACTCGCAGACACAGCGCAGGGGCAACGCTGGCAAGCTAGAGTTAATAAATGAGCTCATCGCCGACGCTGAGGAGGAATTGCAACAGGGCTGGCCTGACAGCGCGGAACTGCCCGTTCAGGAGGAGCGTATAGCGGAAGCCCTTAGCTCCGTGGAGGCTGAGGCCGCGGCACGACAAGGGATGCTCGACGAGCTGCGAGCCCGGCGCCGTGCAGCCCTCGACGAGCTTGCGTCTCTGGAGGAGCGGCGCTCCGGCGTTAGGCTGACGCTCGATCGTTTCGACATCCTCGCGAAGGTCTATGAAAACGACATCATGCGCCTCGACGCTCTAGCTGAGGGTGGGGCGGCGCTGCTCGCTGGTGCGCAGCGTCCATGCCCCCACTGCGGCGCGGATCCGGAACATCAACGTCATCGCCATGGATTGGATGAGATCGAGCGCACCTACGCGGCCGTCGAGGCTGAGGTCGCAAAGATCCGACTAGAACAGGCCGACTTGCAGCGAACTATTGGTGCTTTGCGCGGCAAGCACGACGGCCTCAGCGCCTCCATTTCGAACCAAACAGCGGAGATCGAGGGGATCGAGGCATCCATTAGGGCAGAGCAACCTCTAGAGAGTTCGGTCCGCGCCCACTATGAACGTCTCGATCGGGCCCGGGAGCACGTTCGTCGTGGCCTGTCGGTTCTACGCCGGATCGAAGACCTTCAGGTGCGAAAAAAAGAGATCGAGGCGTTTAAGCCGACCACCCTGCCTCGTGGCAGTGTCATCGCGGGTATCAGCGGTGCTATCGGTGACGAGTTTGCTCAAGATGTTCAGTCCGTGCTGCACGCCTGGAAGTATCCCGGACCGCCGCGGGTGTCGTTCGATACAAAGAGCCACGACATCCTGCTCAACGGCGAAAGTCGCCGCGGAAATGGCAAGGGTGTCCGCGCATTGATGCACGCCGCGTTCAAGATTGGTGTGCTGATCTTCTGCCGCCGCCATGGCTTGCCCCATCCGGGTATCATTGCACTCGACAGTCCGCTGTTGAGCTATCGTGACGCCCATAGGTCGAGACATGGCGCCTTGGATAAAGATGAGCAGGCGATCAGCCAGACAAAGCTAAATCATTATTTTTACGAGTATCTACTTCGCACTGTGGATGACGTTCAATACATCATTGTCGAGAACGACGCCCCTCCATTTGAATTAGGACAGAACGCAAAGGTCACGGTCTTTGCTGGAGAGGAGGGCGATGGGGACAGGACAGGCTTCTTTCGGACTAACAGGGCCAACTCGACTTGAGATTAAGCACTGACGATCGCGCGAGAATATGACGACGTTAGTGACCGCCACCCATAGACTTGGCGAGCCAACTGCGCAGGGACTGTGATGTGGTCTGCAGTTGAGTTAACGCTGAACGCCAGTGGTTTGGCCCTGACTCTAAGGAGCGCCCCTTTCGTACTGCGAGGATCCTTGCATGTGCCACACCGCGGCGCTACGCCGATGGCGCCGAGGGATGCCAAATAACACAACGAAACTATAACACAAGGCAAGGGTGGAGCTTGCCCCACACTATCCGCTACATCACTGCCTGCGGCCAACGACCCATCCTGATGCCGCAGCCCCGGTCTCAGCGAAACCGCGCCCGCAGTTGCCACAAAATCAGGCTAAAACTGAAACGAGCGCTGACCGCTATCCATAGTGCTCGCGGTGGCGGGCCACGAATGCTGGATGAGGCCAAAGGCTGCGGTCCTTCGGGAGCCTGATCCGGTCTTGGTGACGGGTGAACAACTCGCGCAGCTCCGGCGGCACTTTGTTGTGCGACACCAGCAGACGCCAGTCGTCATCAATGGATATGAGGTGCCGGTCGAACAGCCAGTGCACCGTCGCGGATAGCGCGATGCCGTTCTGAACGACATCGGGGCCACCGTCCGCCACCGGCCAGATATGCGCAGCTTGAGCCTCCGCTCTGCCGCCGCCGTTCACTATCTTGATGCCGGTGACGGCGCAGGTATCATCGTAGGCGGCGAGCACGGCCCGCCTGAATGCCGCATCGCGAACCTTGCGGTTCATCAGTACCTGCTCGACCCTCCGCTCCGCGGGTGCCGCGGTGATGAGCGCCGCCGTGGCGGGATCGACGTGCATCGCGTCAAGCTCGAGCCGCACCGCGTTGGCGGGTGACAGCGTCTCCCGCAGGCCCTCGTTCACGATCGCGGCAAAGTCGTCGTCGGGGATCGGCCTGACCGACGCGCCGCGCAATGCACGCCCTACCTGCGTCGGGTCGGGAACCGCACGCAAGATGGCCTCGCGGTGGCCGTCGGGGCTTCTGAACGGCACCGGCACATCGAACGGCAGATAATCACGAAGGATGGCGTAGCTGTGACCGGCGCGGTCGGGGTCCGGATCGATCCGCTCGACACGGGCGGCAGCGACATAGGCGCGCCTGCCCCCGTTCCTCCGTGGTTCACGCAAGATCACCCAGTCGCCGACGCAGGCTCGCGCGTGTCCCAGGTAAGATCTGGGAAAGTGGTAGCGCTCGGTACTGTCGTCGTAGCCCGAGCCGGGTTTGGTATCGAAGACGGCCTTCACCATGCCCCCATGCGCGACGGCGGCGTGGCGGTTCGCGGCGCGTAGCAGGTCACGCTCTCCGCGACGATCGGCTTCGGTCTCTTCATAACCCAGTATATTGACAGCGCCGTCGTCGCGTCTAGCGCGGCTCACTCATGCGCCGCCTCAACCTCCGGCAGAGGGCCGTGTAACCGCCTCTTGACTGCCGCGGGTAGATGTTCTCTTATTGTTCTTTCTGCCGGAACGAGGAGGACACCCCATGGTCGCTACCGCCGCCACGCCCGACGCCCGGCCGCTGGCCCCGCGCATCGAGTTGTTCTGCCGCGTCGTCGCTGCCGGCGGCGTGTCCCTGGCCGAGGCTGCGCGCCGCGCCGGCTACGCCCCCGGCTCGGCGCGCCAGCGCGGCTCGGAGCTGTGGGCGCGCGACGACGTCCAGGCCCGCCTCGGCGAGCTGTCCGCCGAGGAGGAGGACCGGCACCAAGCCCTTGTCGAGCAGATGCGTCGGCAGCACGACGAGCTGTACGGCAAGCTGGTCGAGCAGGGGCAGTTCCCCGCCGCCAGCCGCCTGCTGGTCCACCGGTGGCGCTTCGAGAAGGAGGTCGGCGCCGTCCGCGCCGAGACCCGGACCGAGCGCGATCGCCTGCGCGAGGACCTGCGCGAGGAGGTCCGGGACGAGCTGCGCGAGGAATTGCGCGGCGAGGTCCGGGCGGAACTGGTGGACGAGCTGCGCAAGGAGATGGCGGAACTGCGCCAGGATATGCGCGTGGAGCTGCGCCGCGAGATGCGCGCCGGGGCCGGGCCGAAGACGAAGACCGGGGCCGTGACGAAGCATGACATTCCCGCACGTTTCGACGCCCAAGTGCCCTCCGGCCCGGTGGCCGGTCCGCTGGCCGGCCCGCTGGCGGTCGCCGCTCCGCACGGCGCCGGCAGCCTGAAGGCCCGGCTGCGCGACCAGCCCCTGCCGGTTCCCGCGGGCAAGCTCGCCATCTCCGGGTGACCGCCGGCCGGGCGGGCTGCCATCAGGGGAATATCAGGGCGCATGCCAAGGAGGGCCTCCAGGCAAGCGGACCCGCCACCCCTACGGCGTGCCCTTCCCTCGCGGGCGGCAACCTGCTTAAGTGCGGGCCTGTCACGTCCGTACGAGGAGCTTCGGGAATGCGCGGTTTCTGGAAGCGTATCGGCGTCGTCGCGGTCCTGGCGGCCTTGTCATCGCCCCTCGCCGCCCTGGCGGCGGAGCGGGACGAGTTGTACCGGGCGCGCGCCATCGTGACCGGCCAGCGCGAGGAGACGCGCCACGGCGGCATCGCCGAGGCGCTGCGCTACGTGCTGGCAAAGGTCTCGGGCGATCCGCGCCTGGTCGACGACCCGCGCGTCGCCGCGATGGCCGAGGACGCGGGCGCCTATGTGGTCGGGTTCGGCTATCGCGACCGGATGGACGGCAAGCCGCTCGCGGACGAGCAGGGATCGCGGGACCGGCCCTACGATCTCACCGTCGACTTCGACCCGCGGAAGATCGACGCCGCCCTGCAGTCCCTGGGCCGCAAGCCCTGGACGGCGGCCCGCCCCGGCTTCGTCGCCGTGATCGGCATGCGCAACGGCCCGAAGGACCACCTGCTGACCGCCGACGGCGGCATGAACCTGAAGCGCCAGCGCGTCGCGCTGGCGTTGGCCGCCGACCGCTTCGGCATCCCGGTGGCCCTGCCGCGGGCCGCGGTCCTGGCGGAGCACGGCCTGACCGTGCAGGCTCTGCCGACGGCGGAGCCGGAAGGTCTCGACGCGGTCGCCGAGGCGGCCGACGCCGACCTGGTGTTGCTCGGCAGCCTGACCTGGAGCGACGAGGCCCATGGCTGGATCTCCGAATGGCGCTTCGCCGCGGATGGCCGGAACCATCGCTGGGAGCACCGCGGCGGCGGCTTCGACGAGGCGTTCCGCAAGGGCATCGGCGGCGCCGCCCGGATCCTGTCCGGCAACGGCCAGCCGGAGTAGGTGGAAAACCCCCTCTCCTGTGCAACGGGAGAGGAGTTTTTCTACCGGCCGGAACGGGGCATCAGGTTTCGGTCCGGCCGGTGCCGGTCCGGTTCTCCTCGTAGCGATGCGTCACCGTCGGCAGGTCCGGCAGCCAGGCTTCCCGGCGTTGGTCCCAGGCCTCGTAGGTCGGCATCCAGCGGCTCGGCTCGTCGAAGGAGCCGAGATAGAGCTCGATCTCGTCCGATCCGTCCTCGGCGTAGAACAGCGGCGACCCGCAGGCCCGGCAGAAATGCCGCTGCCCCGTGCCGGAGGACCGGAACGCCGCGATCTCCCCGCCGCCGAAGCGGACCCGCTCCCGGGGAAAGACCGCGAACGCGCTGAAGGGGGCGGCATGGCGCTTGCGGCAGGTCAGGCAGTGGCACAGGCCGACGCGGTAGGGCTCGCCCGACGCCTCGATCCTGACCGCCCCGCAGGCGCAGCCGCCGGAATGACCCGGTTCGTCCATGTCGTCGCCTCCGAATGCTCAGCGCCCGGCGAGGACGGCCGCCCCAAGCTTCCGGCCGTCGCCGTCGGCGGCGAGCGCCATGCCGGCATGGGTGTAGGCCGGGTCCGTGAGACGGCGCGCATAGTCGGGCTGGTCCAGCCATTGCCGCACGAAGAACCTGATGTCCGCTTCGGTCGGCCGGGTCCCGCAGCCGCCGCAGCTACCCGCCACGATCGAGGCCGTGCGCCAGGACGCCGGCATCTCCAGCGCCGCCGGATCGAACGCGGAAATATCCTCCGGGACCGCGTCCCGGGCGGCCTTCGACAGGTCGGCGCTGGCGTCGAGTTCGGGAACGCCGGCCTCGCGCCGCGCCTCGTTGACGTGGTCGACCAGCAGGGCCTGCTGCACCTCCGGCCCGATCGGCGCGCCCCCGTCCGTTCCGGCACCCCGGGGCGCGCCCGGCCCGGCGAAGGTCTGCGTCGCGTAGAGGCCGGCATCCTCGCCGGCCACGATGCCGAAGCCGAAGCGGTCCATGCCGGGATCGAGGATGTTGCGGCGATGCCCCGGGCTGTCCATCCAGCCCTCGGTCAGGAACGCCACGTCCGGGCGGCCGGGCGGCGGCGGGCAGCCGTCGCACCGCGCGATGTTCTCGGCCACGGCGCGCGCCGTGCTGCCGCCGGCCGACAGGTAGCGGTCCATCACCGTCTCGCCCTCGGGCGATTCATGGGCGTAGTAGCCGCGCGCCAGCATGTCCTCGGAATGGGCCTGGGCGGCGGCGTTCAGCGCCTCGTCGAAGCGCAGCGGCGCCAGATCGTGCTCGCGCCGCCGCTCGTTGACGAGGTCGAGGGCGGCACCGCGCAGCCGGTCGAGGTCGCCCGTCTCCGCGGCTCCCGCCGGCGGGCACGCCCACAATGCCGCGAGCGCGGCCGCCCCCAGCAGCGTTCCTAACGTCGTCGTCTTCATCCCGCCGCGATCCTAACGGCCTTCGGGCGCCGGCGGGTTGCGCCGGGCCAGTTCGACCAGCCGGCTCATGCGGTCGTGCTCGCGCACGCGCTCGCGCCGCTCCTCGATCAGCATCGCCCACAGCTCCCGGTTCTCCTGCTCGATCGCCTCGACCCGGGCGCGCAGGCGCGCCGTCTCGTCGCGCGCCCGGCGCTGCGCCAGCTCGTCCGCGGGCGGCGCCTGGCCGCCCGGCGGGCCGGCCGGGCGGGCGTCGGTCCGTTCGCTCACGCTGCCCGGCGGCCCCGCCATCACGAAGGCCCGCTCGGCCCGCGGCAGTTCCGGCGGCACGGCCTCGCTGCGCGGCGGCACGGGGCCGCGCCCCTCGGCGCCGGGGTCCGGTATCGTCGAGGGCGGGCGCACCGGAGGCCCGCCCTCCGCGTCCCGTTCCGCCCGCTTTCCTTCGGGCCCGCCTTCGGGCGCCTTGCCCGGGGGCCTGTCCGCCTCGTCCGCCATGATCGCCCTTCCCTCACCCGGCACATCCGCATGCCGCCAACCGCCGGGACCGGGCGAAGGTTGCACGCCATCGGGCCGCCCCGGCGCTTTGGAGGTACCGCTACCCCGAAATCCCGGAAAGGTCACACCCCACCCTCCACATTCCACAGCATCACGAACGGCAGCGCGGCGGGTACCCGTGCCCGCGCGGTGCTGGTGGAACACGAACTCGGGAGAGAACCGAAAATGCGCAAGACGACGATCGCGGTCCTGATGCTGGCGCTGGCGGGGACCTCGGCCTGCTCCGGCCTCTCGGACATGGAGCAGCGCGCGCTCAGCGGCGGCGCGATCGGCGCCGCGGGTGGTGCCGCAATCGGCGTGCTGGCGGGCGGCAGCCTGCTGACCGGCGCGCTGGTCGGGGGCGCCGGCGGTGCCGCGATCGGCGCCCTGACCGGCGACAAGAAGAAGTAGGCGGCTCGAGGGCGGGTGCGCTTCGCCGCCGCACCCTGCCCCCCGCCTGATCGAAACCCGTGACATCCCGGCCGCCCGGACCTAGGTTTCGCCCCGGTTTCGGCGACGGGAGGGGACGCGGGTGGCCCAGGACCGGCCGGCCGGGCGGGCCGGCACCATCGAGCGCGAATGGCTGCGCGAAACGGCGCGGCCCGGCCGGGGCATGCATCTCGTCTGCGTCGGTGCCGGCACCGCCGCAGGCCTGCTCCAGGTCGCCCAGGCGGCGCTGGTCGCGGCCGTCATCGCCGCCGTGGCCGCAGGCGCGGCGGACGGGGAAGCCGACGCCTTCCCGGCCTGGATGCTGGCGGCGCTGGCGGCCGTCGTCCTCGGCCGCGCGGGCGCCGCCTGGGCGTGGGAGCGGGCGGGTGCTTCCGCCGCCGCCCGGGTCAAGCAGGCGCTGCGCACCCGGCTCTACGACCACGTCGTCTCGCTCGGCCCCGGCTTCGCGGCACCGCTGGGCGCCGGCGCCCTCACCGCCGCCGTGATGGAGCAGACGGACGCGCTCGACGGCTGGGTCGCGCGCTACCGGCCGCAGACGGTCGTCGCGGTGCTCGTCCCGCTCGCGATCCTGGCCGCGGTGTTTCCGGTGGACTGGCTCGCCGGGACCATCCTCCTGCTGGCCGTGCCCATGGTGCCGGTGCTGATGATGGTGATCGGCGGCGCGGCGGCCGCGGCCAGCCAGGAGCAGTTCCAGGCCCTCGCCCGCATGTCCGGGCACTTCCTCGACCGCCTCCAGGGGCTCGTGACCTTGAAGCTGTTCGGCCGGGCCGAGGCCGAGCTTCGCGGCGTCGAGGCGGCGGCGCAGGAGTTCCGGCGGCGGACCATGTCCGTGCTCCGGATCGCGTTCCTGACCTCGGCCGTGCTGGAGTTCTTCACCGCGGTCGCCGTCGCGCTGGTCGCGATCTATGTCGGCTTCGCCCTGCTCGGCTGGATCTCCCTCGGGCCGGCCGACGAGATGACGCTCGGCCGCGGCCTGTTCGTCCTGATCCTGGCGCCGGAGCTGTTCCAGCCGCTGCGCCAGCTCTCGGCCTACTACCACGACCGCGCCCAGGCCGTGGGCGCCGCGCGGGAGCTGCGGCCGATCCTGGAAGCCTCGCCGCCGCCCCGGCCCGAACGCGGTCCCGTCCCGCCGCCCGGCCCGCTCGCCGTCCGGTTCGACGGCGTGACCCTGGCCCGCCCCGGCCGCGGCATCATCCTCGATGGCATGGACCTCGCCGTCGCCCCGGGCGAGCGCGTGGCCCTGGTCGGCCCGTCGGGCTCCGGCAAGACGACGGCGCTCGCGATCCTTCTCGGCTTCCTCGCCCCCGACCGGGGCCGCGCCACCCTCGGCGGCATCCCGGTCGAGGAGATGGACGAGGCGACGCTGCGCCGCCTCGTCGGCTGGGTCGGCCAGAACCCCCGCCTGTTCCCCGGCACGATCCTCGACAATGTCCGCCTCGCCGATCCCGACGCGCCGGACGCGCGGGTGCAGGCCGCTTTGGCGCTGTCCCGCGTCGACGAGTTCGCGGCGGCCCTGCCCTCCGGCCTCGGGACCGTCGTCGGCGAGCGCGGCTTCGGCCTTTCCGGCGGGCAGGCGCAGCGCGTGGCACTCGCCCGCGCGCTGCTGCGCCCTTCCGCGCTGCTGCTGCTCGACGAGCCGACCGCCGGCCTCGACGCCGGCAACGAGCGGCTGGTGCTCGACGCGCTGGGCGGCCTGCCGCGCGACCGGACCGTCCTGGTCGCGACCCACAGCCCGGCTGTCGCCGCCTGGGCCGACCGCCGCATCCGGATCGCCGGCGGAACCGCGGCGGTGGAGGCGGCCTGATGCGCGACCTCGGCTTCTTCCTGCGCCTGTTCGCGCGGCGCCTGCCCTGGCTCGTGGCCGGGACGGCGCTGATGCTGGCGACCGCGCTCGCCGGGATCGGGCTGCTCGGCCTGTCGGGGTGGTTCGTCGCCGCGGCCGCCCTGTCGGCCGGGGCGGCGGGCTTCGACCTGCTCCGCCCCAGCGCCGGCATCCGCTTCCTGGCGCTGTTCCGCACCGCCTCGCGCTACGGCGAGAGGCTGGCGACGCACGAGGCGACGTTCCGCGTGCTGGCGGACCTGCGGGCTTGGCTGTTCGCCAGGGCGGCCCGGCTCGACGCGGCGCAGCTCGGCCGGCTGCGCTCGGGCGACCTGCTGGCCCGGATGACCGCCGACGTCGACGCGCTCGACACGCTGTACCTGCGCATCCTCGCCCCCGCGGTGGTCGCCGCTGCCGTCGCCGTGCTGGCCTTCGCCGCGATCGGCTCCGTCGACCTCGTCGTCGCCCTCGCGGTGGTCGGCGGCATGGTGCTGGCCGGCGTCGCGGTGCCGCTGCTCGCCCGCCGCCTGGGCGAGCCGCTCGGCCGGGAGATCGTTTCGGTCTCGGCCGGCTTGCGCGACCGTCTCGTCCGCGACATCCAGGGCGCCGCCGAGCTGCGCGTCTTCGGGGCGGCCGCGCGGGCGGCGGAACCCGTCCATGCCGCCGTCGCGGTGCTCGCCGACCTGCAGCGGCGCATGGGGCGGATCGCCGGGCTGTCGGCGGCGATGACGGCGCTGTGTTCCGGCGCGACCTTGCTGGCCGCCCTCGCCCTGGGCGCGGCGCTGGTGACCCGGGGCGGCATGCCCCCGGCGCTGCTGGCCGGGCTGGTGCTCGCGGTGATCGGGCTGTTCGAGGTGGTGGCCCCCCTGCCCTCGGCCTTCCAGCTCCTCGGCCGCACCGCCGGGGCGGCGCGCCGCCTGCGCGAGGTGGCGGAGATGGAGCCGGCGATCCGCGACCCGGAGACGCCGGCGCCGCCGCCGCCCGGCACCGGCGTGGCGTTCCGCGGCGTGCGCTTCGCCTACGACGCCGGCGGCCCGGCCGTGCTCTCGGGCTTCGACCTCGACCTTCCGCAAGGCCGCCGCCTCGCCGTCCTCGGGCCGAGCGGCAGCGGCAAGAGCACGATCGCCCGCCTGCTGCTCCGGCTGTGGGACCCGGACGCGGGCACGGTCGCGCTCGGCGGCGTCGACCTGCGGCGGCTGCGCCAGGCCGACCTCCACGCCAGGATCGGCTACCTGTCGCAGTCCGAGCCGCTGTTCAACGCGACGATCCGCGACAACCTGCTGGTCGGGCGCGCCGACGCCGACGACCCGGCCTTGTGGTCCGTGCTGGCGGAGGTTCGTCTCGCCGATTTCGTGCGGGACCTGCCGGACGGGCTCGACACCTGGGTCGGCGAGGCGGGCACGATGCTGTCCGGCGGGCAGGCACGCCGTCTGGCCCTTGGGCGGGTGCTGCTCGAAAAAGCGCCGGTCCTCGTCCTGGACGAGCCGACCGAAGGGCTCGACGCCGAGACCGAGGCGGAGGTATGGGCCGCGCTGGCGCGCCACATGGAAGGCCGGACCGTCCTGCTGATCACGCATCGCCCGGCCGGGCTCGCGGCGATGCACGAGGTGCGCCGGCTGGAAGGGGGCCGGCTCGCCTGAGCCTTGCGCGGAACTTGCATGCTCCCCCTGGAACGGCCCGTGCCGACGGGCTGTTGCCCCTAGGGAGTGGCAAGGATGGATAGAACGATGAGGATCGATCCCAGGCGGCGGGAGGATCTCGCCATATGCCGTTACCAGGCCAGCGACCGGACCGGCATCGCATGGGCGCGGCGGCCGGAACACGTGAAGCAGGCCTTCCGCGACGCGGCCGAGCGGGAACTCGCCCGCACGCCCCCGCGTCCCTCCCTCTTCGATCCCGAAGCCGCCGGGCTCACGCCCCTGCGCGCGCGCTGACCGGCGCCGGGGCTCCGGCGTCCGCATCCAGGCATCCCAGGCCGATGAGCGTCGCCCGGACCGCGCCGTCGAGCGGCGTGCGCGGCTCCGTCCCGAGCAGGGCGACCAGGCGCGCGTTGTCGAGGCGGACCGGCACCTGCCACAGGTAGCGCATCTCCCCCAGCTCCCTGAACAGGGGCACGAAGGGCGACGCCGCGCGGACCAGCCACCAGGGAAAGCCCCGGACCTTCAGGTCCGGCCGGCCGACCGCGCGGCGGATCGCCGAGATCATGGCCTCGCCGTCGGCATCCCAATGGCCGTCCATGTGGAACGTGTCGAACGCCTCCAGGTCGGCTTCCCGCTCCACCAGCCGCACCATGGTCTCGGCGACGTCGGGCAGGTAGGCCCATTGGTGGCCGACGCCGCGCCGGCCCGGACGGCTCACGGACCCAACCGGGCGTCCCGGTTTCACAAGCCCCTGCGAGAACCAGTTGTTCCCGGCCTTCGGGCCGAAGAAATCGCCGGCACGCACCACCAGGCTCCGCACGCCCGTCCCGGCGGCCGCCCGCAGCCTGCGCTCCATCTCGACCCGGATGGCGCCCTTGCGCGTCGTCGGAGCCTGGGGGGCATCCTCCCCGATCACGGGGAACGCGCCGGGGCCGTAGTTGTAGACCGTCCCCGGCAGCACGATGCGCGCGCCGGACAGGCGCGCCGCCGCGATCGTGCTTTCCAGCATCGGCAGCACCAGCCCGCCCCAGTTGCGGTAGCCGGGCGGGTTGACGGCGTGGACGATCAGGCCGGCCCCGCGCGCCGCGCCGGCGACGTCCGCGGCCCGCATCGCGTCGCCCCGGACCCACTCGAAGCCGGGCGGCGACCGGCCGGCCGCCGCCGTCTCCGGGGCGCGGTGCAGCGCCCTTACCGTCCAGCCGCGCGCATGCAGGCGCCGGGCGGCCTCGCCGCCGATCCCTCCCGTCGCTCCGAGAACCAGCGCAATCCGTTCCTGGGCCATGATCCTGTCTCCTCCGGTATCGGTCCGGGCAGGATCGGTCCGGCGGCGGCCGAACGGAATTGCCTTAATGCGTGCGGTATCCATACTATTCTGAATGACGGTCCATGAGCCGAGCTGGGATCTCTACCGCACCTTCCTCGCCGTCCTGCGCGAGGGCTCCCTGTCCGGCGCGGCACGCTCGCTGGGCGTCGCCCAGCCGACGGTGGGCCGCCACCTCGACGCGCTCGAGCAGGCGGTCGGCTTCCAGCTCTTCACGCGGTCGCGGGACGGATTGACCCCGACGGAGGCGGCGTCCGAGCTGCGCCCCCATGCGGAGGCGCTGGCCGCGACCGCCGCCTCGCTGCTCAGGGCCGCCTCAGGCCACGGGAGTGCGGCGCGGGGTGCGGTCCGCGGGACCGTCAGGGTGACCGCCAGCGAGGTGGTCGGGGTCGAGGTGCTGCCGCCGATCCTGACGGGCCTGCGCCGGGAATACCCGGAGCTCGTGATCGAGCTCGCGCTGTCCAACCGGGTCGAGGACCTGCTCCGGCGCGACGCCGACATCGCGGTGCGCATGGTCAGGCCGAGCCAGGAGGCGCTGCTCGCCAAGCGCGTCTGCGACGTCGTGCTCGGCCTGCATGCCCATCGCCGCTATCTCGACCGGTACGGCGTCCCGGCGGATCTCCAGGATCTCGCGAACCATTCGCTGATCGGCTTCGACACCGAGACGCCCGCCATCCGGGGCATGCTCGCGCGCGCCGCCGGCATCCGGCGCGCGATGTTCGCCCTGCGGTCCGACAGCGACCTCGCCCAGCTCGCCGCGATCAGGGCCGGCTACGGCATCGGCATCTGCCAGGCGGCGCTCGCCGCGCGCGACCCGGATCTCGTGCGCGTCCTGCCGGGGCATTTCGAGCTCGCGCTCGATACCTGGCTGGCGATGCACGAGAACCTGCGCTCCAGCCGCCAGTGCCGCGTCGTCTTCGACGCGCTCGCCGCCGGCCTGGCCGAGTATGCTCAGATCCAGTACGGGACCCGGCCGTAATAGCCGTACAGCTGCTCCTCGAACCCGCGGTCGAGCTGGACCAGCGGGTCGTATTCCGGGCTGCTCTTCACCTGCTCGCGGGTGAGGTCGACGTCCACCTCGCGGGTCGCCCAGTCGATCCGGCGGACCCAGTCCGGCGGGACCACGACCTTCCTGCCCGGCAGCCAGTTCCGCGTGTCGATCACGAGATAGCGGATGCGCCAGTCATGCCCGATCAGGAAGTCCTGGACGTGACCGATCGAGCCGTCCTCGGCCTCGATCGCGTAGCCTTCGATCTCGCGCCCGCTGCGCAGATGGGGATCGCCGCCCGTGTCCTCCGGCCGGGACGGATCGCGCTCTCCAGGCGTCTTCATGGTCGCCGGGTAGTCCGCCGGCACCGGTTCCGCCATCGGGGCGCCCCACATCGGCGCGGCCGGTCCACCCCAGTAGGGCGCCCAGCCGTAATGGCCGTACAACGCTTCCTCCTGCTGCCGGCCGACCGGGCGGTCGCAATC
Organism: Arenibaculum sp.; assembly: GCF_035998295.1. NCBI lineage: Bacteria > Pseudomonadati > Pseudomonadota > Alphaproteobacteria > Rhodospirillales > Azospirillaceae > Arenibaculum > Arenibaculum sp. The sequence goes on from NZ_DASYHS010000279.1 coordinate 74,921, forward strand.
GATGTCGGGACTGTGCTTGACTTGATCCCGGGTGAGGTCGACCGGGAAGGCGCGGGTCGCCGTGTCCGGTTCGCCGAACGCCCTCGGCGGGATCAGGACCTTCCGGCCGGGCAACCAGCTTCCGGTGTCCACCACGACGTACCGGACGGACCAGGCCGCGTCGTCCAGCAGGACGTCGGTGATCTGCCCGATGTCGCCGTCCGTGGCCCGCAGACCGTAGTCGCGCATCGCTTCGAGGTTCCAGAACATGGCCGCTTTCCTTCGACTGCCGGTCTCGCTCGACCCGTCGAATCAACAAGTTGCGGGCCCCTGTCGTTCCTGGAAGCCTCTCCGCCGGCAACGCCCCCTGCGGTTCGACGGAACCAAATGCCGCGTTCGGACGGTTGAACAGGGGACGGCGCCCGAACGGCCGGGGCGCCGGTCGGGCATTCCGGGAGGTGCATCACCTTGACCGCGACGACGTACAGCCAGGACGCAATCCTCAACCGCTTCCTCCAGGAAGCCGGCCGCTACCCCATGCTCAGCTCCGAACGCGAGCGGGAGCTGGCGACGGCATGGAACCAGCATCGGGAGGAGGACGCGGTCCGCCAGCTCGTCGGCAGCCATCTCCGGCTGGTGATCAAGATCGCCCGCGGGTTCGCCGGCTACGGGCTCCCGCTGGCCGACCTCGTCGCCGAGGGCAATGTCGGGCTGATGCAGGCGGCCGAGAAGTTCGACCCCGAGCGGGGATTCCGTTTCGCGACCTACGCGATGTGGTGGGTCCGCGCGGCGATCCAGGAATACATCCTGCACAACTGGTCGCTGGTGAAGATCGGCACGACGGCGGCCCAGAAGAAGCTCTTCTTCAACCTGCGCCGGATCAAGGGCCGGATGCAGGAGCTGGAGCAGGGAGACCTGCCGCCCGCGGCCCTGCGCACGATCGCGGCCGAGCTGGACGTGCCCGAGGCCGAGGTGATGGAGATGAACCGCCGGCTCGCGGCGTCCGACAGCTCCCTCAACACCAATGTCGGCGAGGACGGCGAGCACGAATGGATCGAGCTGCTGGCGGATGAACGGCCCTCGCAGGAGGTGGCCGTCGGCGAGGCGGCGGAGTTCGCGATGCGCCGGCGGCTCCTGTCCCAGGCGATGACCGTCCTGAACGAGCGCGAGCGCCACATCCTGCTCGAGCGCCGGCTGAAGGACGACCCGTCGACGCTCGAGGAGCTGAGCTCGCGGTACTCGGTCTCGCGCGAACGCATCCGCCAGATCGAGGTTCGGGCGTTCGAGAAGCTGCGCAAGGCGGTGCTGAGTGCCGCGCAGGGGCTGCGGCGGCCTTCCCTGCTCCCGGCCTGAGGCCTGCTCACGCCCCCCGGATCGCGGAAAGGACCGCGATCACCACGGCCGCGATGAACGCCGTCTCGACGACGATGAGCCCGATCGCCCGATGGCCGACCGAGAGGAGCGAGCCCAGCGCCGTCTTGACGCCCAGGGCCGAGATCGCGATCACGATGCACCATGAGGAGGCGGCGGTCATGGCGGCGGTCGCCGCCTGGGGCACGAGGCCGAGGCTGTTCAGGACGACGATCGCGACGAACGCGACGAGGAAGCCGGGAACCAGGGAAGGCCGCTTTGCCGTGGTCGGCGCGACCCGCCGGGCCGCCAGCGCTATCAGCAGCACGGTGGGCACGAGCAGGGCCACCCGGAGCAGCTTGACGATGGTCGCGGTGTCGCCGGCCTCGTTCGAGACGCTGTAGCCGGCCCCGACGACCTGCGCCACGTCGTGGATCGTGCCTCCCAGAAAGATCCCGGTCTCGGTGTCGCTCCATCCGAACGCCGTCGCGATGATCGGGTACAGCACCATGGCGACGGTGCTCAGCGTCGTGACGCCGATGATCGTGAACGCGGTGTCGCGCTCCTGCTCGTCGTAGCGCGGCAGGACGGCGGAGATCGCGGCGGCCGCGGAAGCGCCGCAGATCGCGGTCGCGCCGGCCGACAGGATGCCGAAGCGGGTGCGCAGGCCCAGCATCTGCGCTCCCAGCGCCCCGAAGCCGATCGTGAGGCCGACCGCCGCCGCCACGCCCGCCAACGCGCCCCAGCCGAGCCCGACGACGTGGTCGAAGGTGATGCGCGCACCGAGCAGCGCCACGCCGACGCGCAGCACTTGGCGCGCCGCGAAGGCGATGCCGGCGGCAAACCTCGGCTCCTGGGCCAGGAAGTTGAACGCCATGCCGAGCAGCAGGGCGAACAGCATCGTGGGCGCGCCGTAATGCTCGGACAGGAAGGTAGCGGCCAGCGCGACGACGGCGCTGAACATGAGCCCCGGGAAATGGGCGCGGACCCACGGAACCGTACCGGTGGACAGCTTGGCGGCAAAACTCGAAGCGGACATGGGAACTCGGTCGCGGCTGGAAAGAGGTCGGCGGGAATGAGATCGGCGTGAACGCGGCCGCGGCATGGCCGCGTCCGGGCGGGGCATCCTAATCCGTCGACCCCGCTCTGCGCACCAAGTCTGCGAACAGGGTGTCGGGAAGCACGACGCCCTCGCGCTCGGCGCGCCTGCGGGCCTCGTAGCGGCGATCGCCCGGGAGGCGGGTACCGCCCTGGGCCAGCACGGCGGCGCACAGCGTCTCGACCCGCTCCGCGAACCCCGGCGCGCCGACCGCATCGGGCGAGAGCAGGACGAAGAACTGCCCGACCCGCGGAGGAGGCCCTTCCGCGTCGAAGAAGGAGCTTGCCTCGAAGCCGAAATTGGCGCCGGAAAGGCAGGTTGCCAGGATCTCGACCATCATCGCGAGCGCCGCCCCCTTGGCGTCGCCGATCGGCAGCATGGCGCCGGCCAGTGCTGCCCGCGCGTCGGTGGTCGGACGGCCTTCGGGGTCCACCGCCCAGCCCTCGGGAATGGCTTCGCCCGCCTTTGCCGCCACCATGACCTTGCCGCGCGCGACCTTGGACAGCGACAGGTCGATCACGAGAGGATCGGAGCCGGCGCGCGGACATGCGAAGGCGATCGGGTTGGTCCCGAACAGCGGACGCCCCCCACCCTGGGGCGCGATGGCCGCAGGCGAGTTGCTGAAGGCCAGCGTCACCATGCCGCGCCGGGCCAGGCTTTCGACGTGATGGCCGGCCATGCCGGAATGGTGCGAGTTCCCGATCACGAGCGCGGCGATCCCGCACTGCGCGGCGACCTCCGCGCCAAGCTCGGCGCCCATGGCGATCGCGGGATAGGCGAAGCCGCAGCGGGCGTCGACGGCGACCGCCGCCCGCGCCGGCCGCGTGGCGGAGGGGCGGGCACGTCCGTCGACCTTGCCGCTGCGGACCTGATCGGCATAGCTGGCGAGGCGGGAGATCCCGTGGCCCGGCTGACCGTCCGCCTCCGCGGCGACGAGCGCATCGGCGACGACGTCCGCCGTCTCCCTCAGGGTCCCGGCCGCCACCAGGGCCCGCGCGGTCAGCTCGTGCAGCTCTCCCAGAGTGAGCCGCGCCCCGTTCATCGCCGGTCTCCCGAAGGCGAAAGGACACGAAGGACCGTCTCTGCGACGACCGCGCTGACCCGCTCGTTCGATTCCACCGTCACCCCCGCGACATGCGGCGTCAGAATCACGTTCGCCAGGCCCCGGAACGGGTTGTCCGATCCCAGCGGCTCGCCCTCGAAGACGTCGAGCATTGCCGCCGCGATCCGCCCGCCCTCCAGCGCGCGGGCGAGTGCGTGTTCGTCCACGATGCCCCCGCGCGCGGCGTTGATCAGGACCGCATCCGGCTTCATGCACCCGATCGCGGCCTCGTCGATCAGATGCCGGGTCGCGGGAACGAGCGGTACGTGCAGGCTGACGACGTCGCTTTGCGCGAGCAGCGCCTGCAGCGACGGCGACGGGGCGGCTCCATGGCGGACCCAGGCGGGATCGTCGGGACCGACGAAGGGATCATGGGCCAGTACGCGCATGCCGAGCGCGGCCGCGCGCTCCGCCGTCGCCCTGGCGATGGCGCCGAACCCCACGAGGCCGAGCGTCTTGCCGGCAGCCTCCCGCCCGATCAGGCGCTGGCGCGGCCATTTCCCCTCGGCCACGTCGGCGGTCGCGCCATAGGCGCCGCGCAGTAGCACCAGCGCCCCCGTGACGACGTATTCGGCGACGGAAAGGTCGTTGGCGCCGGTCGCCGGATGGACGCCGATCCCCCGTGCCGCGCACGCATCGACGTCGATGTTGTCCAGCCCGACGCCCAGCCGCCCGACCGCGACGAGGCGCCCGGCGGCGGCCAGCAGCGCGCACCGGACCTGCGTCCGGTTGCGCACGATCAGGGCGCGGGCGTCGGCGACCAGGCGCTGCAGATCCTCGGGCCGATCGACGAGGCCGGGGTCGTAGAGCACCTCATGGGCCTCGCGCAGCCGCTCGACCGCGGGCAGGTCCATGAACTCGGAGATCACGATGTCCGCGGGCATGCGCGCCGCCTCCCTGGGCTTCCTTGAACTTTGATGTCTTATATAAGATACATGAACAATTGACAAACCGATTTCGCGGCCTCTACCCTCAGCGCCGTTGCCACCGCATTCGATATGCAAGGGAGAAAGCGCATGTCGCTGCATTCCGCGGGTTCCGCATCGGGTAGCCCGGCCGACGGCGTTGCGCGCGGCGGCGTGCCCAACGCGCAGGGCCGGCCGACGCCGCATTTCGTCGTCCACAACAAGACCGATACTGTCGGCGTCGTCGTCGTCGAGACGGTTCACGCCGGCGATCAGCTTTCCGGCTGGGTCATGGAAACGGACGAGACCATCACCGTGACCGCCCAGGCCGACATACCGCTCGGCCACAAGGTGGCGATCCGTCCGATCAAGACCGGCGACACGATCTTGAAGTACGAGCACGATATCGGGCGGGCCATCGAGGATATCGGCCAGGGCGGCTACGTCCATTACCACAATGTGAAGACGAAGAGGTGGTAGACATGGCGCGCGACCATTTCCTGGGATACCGGCGCGAGAACGGCCGGGTCGGCATCCGCAACCATGTCGTCGTGCTCCCGCTCGACGACATCTCGAACGCGGCCTGCGAGGGTGTCGCCAACAACATCAAGGGTGTGATGGCACTGCCGCACGCCTATGGCCGCCTGCAGTTCGGCGCAGACCTCGACCTCCATTTCCGGACCATGATCGGCACCGGCGCCAATCCCAACGTCGCCGCGGTCGTCGTCATCGGCATCGAGCCGGAATGGACGCGCCGCATAGTCGAGGGCATCGCGGCGACGGGCAAGCCGGTCGAGGGCTTCGCGATCGAGCAGAACGGCGACATCAACACCATTGCCCGCGCGTCGCGCGCCGCGAAGGAGTTCTTGCACTGGGCGACCGAGAAGCAGCGCGAGAAGTGCGGCCTCGAAGAGCTCTGGGTCGCCACCAAGTGCGGCGAAAGCGACACGACCTCCGGCTTGGCGTCATGCCCGACGGTCGGCAACCTGATCGACAAGCTCGATCCCGCCGGATCCACGACCTGCTTCGGCGAGACGTCCGAGATCACCGGCGCCGAGATGGTCTGCGCCGACCGTGCGGCGAACCCGGAAGCGCGCGAGAAGTTCCTGAGGACCTGGAAGGCCTATCAGGAGGAGGTGATCGAGGCCCACAAGACCGACGACCTCTCCGATAGCCAGCCGACGAAGGGCAACAAGTACGGCGGCCTCAGCACCATCGAGGAGAAGGCCTTCGGCAACCTCGAGAAGATCGGCAAGAGCACCCGCTACATCGACGTTCTCGAGCCTGCCGAGATGCCGGCCAAGGGACCTGGTCTCTACTTCATGGACACGTCGAGCGCTGCCGCCGAATGCTGCACGCTCCAGGCGGCGGGCGGCTTCGTGGTTCACCTGTTCCCGACCGGACAGGGCAACGTCATCGGCAACCCGATCATGCCGGTGGTCAAGATCTCCGGGAACCCCCGTACCGTCAGGACCATGAGCGAGCATGTCGACGTCGACGTCACCGGCGTCCTGCGCCGCGAGATGACGCTGGACGACGCAGGCGACGCGCTGATCGACATGACGATCCGCACCTGCAACGGACGGCTCACCGCCGCCGAGGCGCTCGGCCATCGCGAGTTCGTGATGACGAAGCTCTACCGCAGCGCCTGACTTCCGCCGGGGCGGCGGCCGGACATC
>NZ_DASYHS010000089.1:0-7991 GCF_035998295.1 Arenibaculum sp.
GGGCGGTCGAGGTCGGCGGTGCGCCCGTGACCCTGCTGCTCGACCGCGACGACCTGGCGGGTGCGGGCGAAATGCGCCACGACCTTGCCGAAGGAGGTCCCGACCGTCTCCAGCCCGCCATGCAGCAGCAGCAGCGGCGGACGACCGGCGCCGTGGACCTCGTAATACATGTCGAGGTCGCCGATGCGCGCGTAGCCGCCCGCCGCCTGTTCGCCCGTCGCCGTCATCGCGCGGCCTCCCGAGATTTCCGTCTCCCCCGACCTAAACCAATTGCCCGGCGGCGGCAATCCGCCACGAGGCCCGGAGCACCGGGCGGGTCCGTCGCGCGACGGGAGCGGAAAAGCAGTCCATATTCTTTCGCATAGGTGGAGAAAATATCGCCAAAATTACTTACGATGTTTTCAGACTTTAACCCCAAGCATGGGGGCAGGGAACGGAATCGGCTCTCGGCCGCCGGGATGGCACTCGGTGGCCGGAAGGAGAACGGGTGCCCCGGGGAGAAACGTTATGGCGATCACCATCAAGGCGACGCTCTATACCATCGTGACCGCGCTGGCGGCGCTGATCGTCACCAGCACGGGAATGAGCACCTACGACCGCATGAACGGGCGCCGGGACGCCGCCGCCTTCCTGGCCGTCAACGAGGCGTCCGACCTGCTGATCCGCACGGCCGGGCAGTGGGCCCTCGAACGCGGCCTGACGACCGCGCCGCTGAACGCGGCCGAGCCTGCGTCGGCCGAGCGGCGCGACCAGATCGCCCGCCAGCGCGCCGCCGCGGATGGCGTCTTCGCCGCCGGCCTCGAGCAGGTGCGGTCCTTGCCGGTCGCCGGGCAGACGGCCGGCATGGTGGAGGAGGCCGAGCGCCTGTTCCTGGCGTTGCGCGCCGTTCGCGCCGGCGTGGACGAGAACCTGGCGAAGCCGGCCTCCGCCCGGGACAGGAGCGTGGTCGAAGGCTTCGCCCCCGCGAGCACGGCGCTGATCGAGAAGGTCCAGGAACTGCGCGTTACGGTCGAGATGCTGAGCGGCGCGCCGTCGGCGCAGCTCTCGCAGTTCGTCCAGGCCCGGCACCTCGCCGCGGTCATGGCGGAGAATGCCGGCCGCGAACGCGGGACCCTGGGTGCCGCCATCGCCGCGGGCGTGCCCATCGACCAGGACCTGCTGCGCGCGGTGTCCAGGGCGCGCGGTCACGTCCTCCTCGCCTGGAGCACGATCCACGCGCTCGAACTGCGCGCCGACGTCCCCGAATCGCTGAAGCAGGCCATCGTCGCGGTGGAAGAGGCGTATTTCGGCCGCTACGAGGCGCTGCGCGAGGAGGTCTACGCCGCCGGCGAGACGGGACGCTACACGGTTTCAGCCACCGACTACGTCGCCCGCGCCACGACGGCGGTCGACACCATCCTGAATCTTGCCGGCGAGATCGGCGCCGAGGCCGGTGCGCGGGCCTCCGCCGAGATGGCCCGGAGCACCGCCCGGATGGCCGTGGAAGCGGCCATGCTCCTGGGCGGGTTCGTCCTGGCCGCCGGGAGCGTCTGGGTGGTCGGGCGCCGCATCGTCGCCCCGGTCTCGGGGATGACGGACGCGATGGGGCGCCTCGCCGCCGGCGACAAGACCACCGACGTCCCCGGTGCCGGCCGGCGCGACGAGATCGGCCGGATGGCCCAGGCGGTGCAGGTGTTCAAGGACAACATGATCGAGAACGAGCGCCTTGCCGCCGCGCAGGAGGAGCACAAGGCGCAGGCCGCGCGGGAGCGCAAGACGGCGATGCTGGGCCTGGCCGACCGGTTCGAGGCCAGCGTGAAGGCCATCGTCGAGTCGGTCGCCGCGTCGGCGACGCAGATGCAGGGTGCCGCGAGCGCGATGTCGGGCACGGCGGAGGGGGCCAGCCGGCGGGCCATGGCGGTGGCCTCGGCCTCCGAGCAGGCGTCGGCGAATGTCCAGACGGTGGCGACGGCGACCGAGGAGCTCACGGCCTCGATCCAGGAGATCGGGCGGCAGGTCGCGAACTCGACGGCGGTCGCGACCACGGCGGTGCAGGAGACCAAGCGCACGGTCGGCACCATCGTCGGCCTGGTCGAGGCCGCGAGCCAGATCGGCGCGGTGGTGGACATGATCCAGAACATCGCCGGCCAGACCAACCTGCTGGCGCTCAACGCGACGATCGAGGCGGCGCGCGCCGGGGAGGCCGGGAAGGGCTTCGCGGTCGTCGCCTCCGAGGTCAAGGCGCTGGCGACCCAGACCGCCAGGGCGACCGAGGAGATCCAGGCCAAGGTCGGCGAGATCCAGGCGGCCACGGGCGGGGCGCGGGCGGCGGTCGAGGCCATCGAAGGCACGATCGGCCGGATGGACGAGATCACCGGAGCGATCGCGGCCGCGGTGGACCAGCAGGGAGCGGCCACGCGGGACATTTCCTCCAACGTCCAGCAGGCCGCGCGCGGCACCCAGGAGGTCTCGGCCAACATCTCCGGCGTGAACGAGGCGGCGTCGGAGACCGGCACGGCGGCCACCCAGGTGCTGGCGGCGGCGGGCGGCCTGTCCAAGGAGGCCGAGACACTCCGGCGCGAGGTGGAGGCCTTCATCGCCACCGTCCGGGCGGCCTGACCGGCACGGCGGGACGCCGTTCCGGCCCGGCAGGGGGGCGTTCCTCCTGCCGGGTATCCGGCTTAGCGCGCGATCTCGCCGATGCCGTCCGCGACCAGCTTGCCGCCGATCGCGCCGAAGGCCAGGCCGAACAGCGCCTCGACGGCGCGGGCGAAGCGCGCGTAGGCGCGCCGGGCCACCCCGCTGGAGAACAGGACCCCGTAGGTGCCGTAGACGACGAGCGCGGAGGCGAAGCCGAGAGGGGCGAAGCCGAGCACCTGCGGCGCCGACAGGCCCGAGCCGAACAGGAAGGTCGCGACCGCCGCCCACATCAGCGCCGATTTGGGGTTGGTGAGGTTGACCAGCACGCCGCGGCGCCACGCGGCCAGATCGGTCCAATGCGTCTCGCCGGCCCCGAAGGCGGGGTTGCTGCCCCGCCACGCGGCGCGGAGCGACTTCAGCGCGATGAAGCACAGATAGCCGCCGCCCAGCAGCTTCATCACGGTCAGCAGCGCGGGAGCGACCGCCAGGACCAAGGCGAGCCCGAAGGCGGCGAGCGTCACCCACACGAAGATGGCGGTCGCGACGCCGAGCGCCACGAACGTCGCCGCGCGCCGCCCCTGGCCGAGTGCCGCGCCGGCGACCGCCAGCAGGTTGGGGCCGGGGGTCACCTGGCCCAGCACGATGCCGATCAGGGTGACGGCGTAGATCTCCAGCATCGGCGCTTCTCCAGCGGGAACGGCGTCCGCGATCCTACGCCGGCCGCCGGGTCGATCCAGATCAAAATACGGCGGCGGCCCCGGGGGCGAACTCAGCGCGCCGCGCCGAACAGATGGAACTGGACGACGGAGCCGACCCGCTCGACGACGGCTTCGGCGTCGGGGCCGGAAAGATGGGGCAGGCGCAGGACGAAGCGGCAGAAGGCGAGGCCGAGGATCTGGCTGGCGATCAGCTCGGCGCGCAACGCGGCCTCGTCCTCGGCGATCCCGGCGATCCGGGGCAGCACCTGGCTCGCGAAGATCTCGCGCATGCGCGCGCGCGCCTCCTCGTTGGACGAGGCGGCGCGCAGGAGGACGACGAGGCCGTCGTCGCCCTGCTCCCAACGCGTCAGGAAGTGGCGCACGAGCGCCCGTCCGACCGCTTCGCGGGGCAGGGCCGCCAAGTCCGGCAGGCGCAGGTCGAAGGAGCTGACGGCGGCGAACAGGCCTTCCTTGCTGCCGAAATAGCGCATGACCATGGACGGGTCGATCCCGGCCTCACCCGCCACGGCCCGGATCGTCGTCCGCTCGTAGCCATGCTCCGCGAAGAGCCGCCGCGCCGCTCGCGCGATGCGCTCCCTGGTCTCGTCCGAGCGTATACGCGCAGCCGCCATCACCGTCTCCCGGTCGTGCCAACAGGTGTTGACACTACGACGTCCCGGGCGTATCCGTCAACGAATGTTGGCCAACAGTTGTTGGCATATTCGGGAGGAGAGTCGATCATGGTGCCTCGGGAGACGGACGTCCTGATCGTGGGGGCCGGGCCGACCGGCCTGTCGCTCGCACTGAGCCTCGCGCAGGCCGGCTGCGGCTTCGTCATCGTCGACCGGATCGCGGCCGGCGCGAACACCTCGCGCGCCGCGGTCATCCACTCCAACACGCTGGAGATGCTGGAGCCGCTCGGGGTCGCCGATACGATCCTGGAGCAGGCGCACATCGTGCCGCGCTTCTCGGTCCGCTCGCGCGATGCGCGGCTGCTGACCGTGGACTTCACCGCGCTGCCGACGCGCTATCCGTTCACGACCATGATCTCCCAGGCGGTCACGGAAGCCATTCTCGAGGCGCGGCTCGGCGCGCTCGGCCACCGGGTCCATCGCGCGTTCGAGGTGACCGACCTCGCGGAAGGCATCGACGGCGTCGACGCGACGCTGCGCGGCCCGGACGGGGCCGTCTCGCGGATGCGCGCCGGCTACGTGGCCGGGGCGGACGGGATGCATTCGGTCGTGCGTCAGGCCGCGCGAATCCCGTTCGAGGGGTCGGCCTACGAGGGCTCGTTCGTGCTGGCCGACGTGACGATGGACTGGGGGCTGGCCCGCGACGAGGTGGACCTGTTCTTCGCGCCGGAGGGGCTCGTGGTCGTGGCGCCGCTGCCGGAAGGCCGCCACAGGATCGTCGCGACCGTCGGCGAGGCGCCGCCCGAACCGACGGTCGACGACGTCCAGCGGATCCTCGACGCGCGCGGGCCGCGCGGCGAAGCCGCCCGGGTACGCGAGGTCGTCTGGGGTTCCCGGTTCCGGGTCCACCACCGCCTCGCGGGCCGGTACCACCAGGGCCGGATGGTCCTGGCGGGCGACGCCGCCCATGTGCACAGCCCCGCCGGCGGCCAGGGAATGAACACCGGGATCGTCGATGCCTGCGTGCTGGGGCCGAGGCTCGCCGGCATCGTGGCCGGGCGGCGCGACCGCGAGGCGCTGGACGAGTACGTGGCGCTGCGCCGGCCCGCCGCGGAGCGCGTCCTCGCGCTGTCGGACCGCCTGACCAGGGTCGCGAGGCTCCGCAACCCGGTCCTGCGCGCGGCGCGCAACCTCGGCCTCCGGGCCCTGGACCGCCTGCCGGCGTTCGAGCGTTCGCTGGCGTTCGACCTGTCCGGCCTGCGGCACCGCGCCCCTCCGGCTTGACAAGTTCCCATATCCGGGAAATATTCCCCGATATGGACGAAACACCTTCGGATGAATTCTCGATCGACCGGCGGATCGCGCTGCGCCTCAGGGCGTTGCGGGCCGAACGCGGCTGGTCGCTCGACGAGCTGGCGAGGTCGTGCGGCGTGAGCCGCGCCACGCTGTCGCGGGTGGAGAACGCCGAGGTGAGCCCGACCGCGAGCGTGCTGGGCAAGCTGTGCGCGGCCTACGGCCTGCCGATGTCGCGGCTGATGTACATGGTCGAGGAGGACTTCGCGCCCCTGGTCCGCCGGGACGTGCAGCCGGTATGGACGGACCCGAGGATCGGCTTCCGGCGGCGCTCGGTGTCGCCGCCGGCGCAGACCCTGGCCGGGGAAGCGCTGGAATGCGAGCTCGGGCCGGGCACGCGCATCGCCTATGACGAGCCGTCGAGGCGGGGGCTCGAGCACCATCTGCTGCTGGTCGAGGGCCGGCTGGAGGTCACGGTGGACGGGCGCGCCCACGACCTGCGGCCCGGCGACTGCCTGCGCTACCAGCTTTTCGGCCCCAGCGCGTTCGCGACGCCGGAGGACAGTCCGGCCAAGTATTTCCTCTTCATGGTGTGAGCGGGCATGACCACCATCACGACATTCTCCGCGGACGACGTCGCGGAGCATCTGGGCGAGCTCGGCGCGCTGCTGCACGCCTGCGTCCGCGACGGGGCCAGCATCGGCTTCGTGCTGCCCCATACGCAGGCCGACGGCGAGGCCTGGTGGGGCGGCAAGGTGCTGCCGGCGCTGCGCGGCGGGGGCTTGGTGCTCCTGGTCGCGCGGCAGGAAGGACGGATCGTCGGGGCGGTCCAGCTCGACTGCGACACGCCGCCCAACCAGCCCCACCGCGCGGAGATCCGCAAGCTGCTGGTGCATCCCGACTTCCGCCGCCGGGGCATCGCCAGGGCGCTGATGGCCGGGATCGAACGCGCCGCGGCCGGCCGGGGGCGGAGCCTGGTGACGCTGGACACGCGCACCGGCGACAAGGCCGAACCGCTCTACGCCTCGCTCGGCTACCGGACCGTGGGGACGATCCCCGGCTACTGCCTCGACCCGGCCGAGGACCGGCTCGACGCGACGACGATCATGTACAAGCCGCTGTGAGGACGCCTGCCCGCGGGGGAGCGCGCCCTTACCGCGTCTTCTCCTCCGGCCGCAGGATCGCGCGCAGTTCCGCCACGTCCCGGCGCAGGCCGCGGATCTCCTCCATCATCAGGTCGCGCTCGCCCTGGGCGGCCGCTTCGGCCGCGTCGGCGTCGGCCTGGTGTTCGGCCTGCATCGCGTTCACGACGACGGCGATGAACAGGTTCAGCATCGTGAAGGTCGCGACCGCGATGAAGGGGATGAAGAACAGCCAGGCATAGGGATAGACCTCCATCACCGGGCGCACGATCCCCATCGACCAGCTTTCGAGCGTCATCACCTGGAACAGCGTGTAGACGCTCTCGGGAAGGCTGCCGAACCAGTCGGGAAACGCCCGGCCGAACAGCATCGTCGCCATCACCCCCGCGACGTAGAAGATCAGCCCGAGCAGCGCCACGATCGCCCCCAGCCCGGGGATCGCGCCCAGCAGCCCCTCCACGACCCGGCGCAGCCGCGGCACCGCCGAGATCGAGCGCAGCACGCGCAGGACGCGCAGCGCGCGCAGCACCGCCAGCGGGCCGGTATCCGGGACCAGCGCCACCGCGACGACGGCGAAGTCGAACACGCTCCAGGGGTCGCGGAAGAAGCGCGGGCCGTGCGCGACCATGCGCAGCGCGATCTCGACCACGAACACGGCCAGGATCACGCCGTCGACCGCGCGCAGCACCGGCCCGGCCGCCGCCATCACCGCGGGCGACGTCTCCAGGCCGAGGATCACGGCGTTGATCAGGATCAGGACCAGGATGGTCTTCTGGAACCAGGGCTGCTGGACGAAGCGGCGTACGGCCCCGCGCCAGTCGGACGGAGATGCGGACGTGGTCATGGTCGGCTGCAAGGGGGCACCGGGAGAGAAGGGGTTTCGACCACCGATAGGTAGCACATCCGGACCGTCCTGGCAGCGTGCTGCGGGGCCCGGGGGCCATGCCGGTCCTGCCCCTTTTTTGTCACCGGCGGGTGTGGCCGCCGTCACAGGGCCGATGGCCGCCTAATCCGAAAGTGCGGATAGAACTTCCACGACACGGAAACCGGCGATGATGACGAGAATGGCTGCGGTGGCGATCCTGGCGGCAAGCCTGCTTTCCGCATGCACGATGAACCACGCCGAAAGGCGCGCGGTGACCGGCGGCGCCGTCGGCGCCGGAGCGGGGGCTGCCGGCGGATATCTTTTGGGGTACGATCCCGTGATGTCGGCGGTCGTGGGCGGGGCGGGAGGCGCCCTGATCGGCGCCGCGACGACCCCGAGCCGCGAGGTCCACCATCACCATCACCACACCCATAAGGGCAAGCGCCAGCGCCGCGACGACGATTGAACGGCCGGTGCGCCGAGGGCGTCCTGTCCCGGCGGCGCTCGCGGGGGCGCTGCTCCTGCTGCTCGCCGCCTGCGCGTCGCGCCCGCCGGCCGTGCCGGAGCCAGCACCCGCGCCCCCATCGGCGCCGACCCGCGTGCAGCCGAGCTTCGTGCAGAAGGGGATGGCGTCCTGGTACGGGCCGCGCTTCCACGGCCGGCTCACCGCCAGCGGCGAAAGGTTCGACCAGGACGACCTGACCGCCGCCCATCGGACGCTGCCCATGGGCACGGTCGCGAC
>NZ_DASYHS010000151.1:0-4183 GCF_035998295.1 Arenibaculum sp.
GACGATCACGAAGACCGGGATCACCAGGAACCAGGCTCGGTTGTTCCAGGGCTTGTCCATGTCCGCCTCCTAGCTCGCCAGCCGGCTGTCGCGGTAGAGCAGCGTGCGCTCCGGCGGGAAGCGCAGCGCCAGGCCGTCGGCTGGGATCGGCCGGTCGTCAGCGAGGCGCACCTTGATCGGGTGGCGGCCGAGGCGCGCGGTCACCAGCCGGTGTGTGCCCAGATGCTCGACCCCCGACACCGCGACCGGCACCGCGCCGGGCCCGCCGGCCGGCGCGACCTCGACGAATTCCGGCCGGATGCCCAGCTCGAAGCGGCCGTCCCCCGCGGCCCTTCCGGTGCGCCCGGGGTCGAGCGGGATCGCTACGCCGTCGACGACCGCGTGGTCGGGGCCGAGCTCGCACGGCATTAGGTTCATGCCCGGGCTGCCGATGAAGTAGCCGACGAAGGTGTGGGCCGGCCGCTCGAACAGCTCCTGCGGGGTGCCGAGCTGGACGATCTGCCCCTCGTGCATCACCGCGACCTCGTCGGCGAAGGTCAGCGCCTCGACCTGGTCGTGGGTGACGTAGATCAGGCTGAGGCGGAACTCCTCGTGCACCTCGCGCAGCTTGCGCCGGAGCTGCCATTTCATGTGCGGGTCGATCACGGTCAGCGGCTCGTCGAACAGGATCGCCGCCACGTCCGAGCGCACCAGCCCGCGCCCCATGGAGATCTTCTGCTTGGCGTCCGCGGTCAGCCGGTGGGCGCGCCGGTTCAGCTCCCCGCCCAGGTCCAGCAGCCCGGCGACCTTGCGCACCCGCGCGTCCACCTCGGCCGCGGGCACCTTCCGGTTGCGCAGCGGGAAGGCCAGGTTCTCGTACACGGTCATGGTGTCGTAGATGACCGGGAACTGGAACACCTGGGCGATGTTGCGCGCCTCCGGCGACAGCCCGGTCACATCGCGGCCGTCGAACAGGATGCGCCCCTCGCTCGGCGTCACCAGGCCGGAGATGATGTTCAGCAGCGTGGTCTTGCCGCAGCCCGACGGCCCCAGCAGCGCGTAGGCGGCGCCGTCGCGCCAGCTCTGGGTGAACTGGCGCACCGCGTAGTCCTGCGGGCCCTTCGGCTCGGCCTCGTAGGAATGGGCGAGGTTGACGAGGTCGATCGTCGCCATGGGCCGGGCTCCTACGCGACGCCCATGAGGCGCCCCGGCTCGCGCGTCGGGGCGGCGATCAGCCGGCCGTCGGGCGCGAAGACGAAGACGCGGGCGGGATCGACATGGACCGCGATGGTCTCGCCGATCGGGTGGTTGTGGACGCCGTCCTCCTGGGCGACCAGGCCGGTGCCCTGGTGGACGACGTGGACGAAGGTCTCCGAGCCGCTGATCTCGGACAGCTCGACGCGCGCCTGTATCGCGACGTCCAGCTCGCTGCGGCGCGCGATCGACAGGTGATTGGCGCGCACGCCGATCCGGCACGGCCCCGGCGGCAGGCCGCGGTCATGGGCCGCCAGCGGCAGATGCGTGCCGTCGGCGAGTGTGACCCGGTCGTCCGAGAGGACCGCGTCCAGGAAGTTCATCGGCGGGTCGCTGAACACCGCGCCCACGACCGTGCTCGCCGGCCGGGAATAGACCTCCAGCGTCGGGCCGAACTGGACCAGCCGCCCCTCGTGCAGCACGGCCGTGCTGCCGCCCATCACCAGCGCCTCGGTCGGCTCGGTCGTCGCGTAGACGACGGTCGTGCCGCCGTCGCGGAACAGCTCGCGCAGTTCCTCGCGCAGCTCCTCGCGCAGCTTGTAGTCGAGATTGACCAGCGGCTCGTCCAGCAGCAGCAGCCCCGCGCGCTTGACCAGGGCACGCGCGATCGCCGTGCGCTGCTGCTGCCCGCCCGAGAGCTGGGCCGGCAGCCGGTCCAGCAGCCCCTCGATGTGCAGCATCGACGCGGTCTCGCGCACGCGCCGGTCGATCTCCGCGCGGTCCAGCCCCTGCCGGCGCAGCGGCGAGGCGATGTTGTCGTAGACCGTCAGCGAGGGGTAGTTGATGAACTGCTGGTAGACCATCGCCACGTCGCGCCTGCGCACCGAGACGCCGGTGACGTCGCGCCCGTTGTCGACCACGCGCCCGGACGTCGGCGCCTCCAGCCCCGCCATCAGGCGCATCAGCGTCGTCTTGCCGGCCAGCGTGCGCCCGAGCAGGACGTTGAACGAGCCGGGCTCCAGCGTCAGCGAGATCCCCTCGACATGGGTCTCGGAGCCGGCCTTCTTGGTGATGGCGTCGAGCTGGAGCGTCACCGGTTGCCTCCCATCGACGATCTGAGTTGCGGGGCGTGCTCGTTCCCCGGCACGGCCGTCCGCCCCGCCAGCCAGGCCGAGACCTCGGCCCGCGCCTCCGCGTCGAGATGCAGGCCCAGCTTGGTGCGCCGCCACAAGAAGTCCTCGCCCGTGCGCACGAACTCCTGCGCGGCGGCGTAGCGCAGCTCGGCCTCGTACACCTGGCCGCCGCACGACGCGGCGAGGTCGCGGCCGAGATCGGCCAGCCCGGCCGCCCCGTCCAGCAGCATCTCCGTCCGCGTGCCGTAGGCGCGCGCGTAGCGCCGCGCCAGCGCCGGCGGCAGCCACGGGCGGCGCGCGGACAGGCCGGCGAGGTAGCCGTCGAAATCGGCCTCGGGGATGTCGCCGCCGGGCAGGGGGCTGCCGGCGGTCCAGGGCCTGGCGGCGGCGCGCAGCGGCTCCTGCAGGCGGTTGACCGCCTCCTCGGCGAGGCGGCGATAGGTCGTGATCTTGCCGCCGTAGATCGACAGCAGGGCGGGGGCGTCGGGCGGCGCGTCGAGCTCGAGCACGTAGTCGCGGGTTACGGCGGCGGCGTTGCCCGCCTCGTCGTCGTAGAGCGGCCGGACCCCGCTATAGGTCCAGACCACGTCCGCGGGCATCACCGGCGTCGCGAAGTACTTGGAGACGGCGCGGCACAGATACGCGACCTCCGCGTCCGAGATCGCGACCTCGCCCGGGTCGCCCTCGTAGTCGACGTCGGTGGTGCCGATCAGCGTGTAGTCGCGCTCGTACGGGATCGCGAACACGATGCGCCGGTCGTCGTTCTGGAAGATGTAGGCGTGCGGCCCCTCGTAGAGGCGGCGGACGACGACGTGGCTGCCCTTGACCAGCCGGACGGCGTGGCGGGCGTTGACCCCGATGCGCGCGTTCAGCACGTGGCCGACCCAGGGGCCGGCCGCGTTCACCAGCACGCGGGCGCGCACGGTGCGCGTCTCCCCCGTCTCGGTCGACTGCAGCGTGACGCTCCACAGCCCGTCCTCGCGCCGGGCGCCGGTGCAGCGCGTGCGCGTCAGGACGCTGGCGCCCCGCTCGCGCGCGTCGATCGCGTTCAGCACCACCAGGCGCGCGTCCTCGACCCAGCAGTCCGAATACTCGAACGCCTTGCTCCAGCCATCGGCCATCGGCGCGCCCGCGGGGTGGCGGCGCAGGTCGAGCGAGCGGGACGGCGGCAGCAGCTTGCGCCCGCCGAGATGGTCGTAGAGGAACAGGCCGAGCCGCAGCATCCAGGCCGGGCGCATCGTGCGGTCGTGCGGCAGCACGAAGCGCAGCGGCCAAATGATGTGTGGGGCGGCGCGCAGCAGGACCTCGCGTTCGACCAGCGCTTCGCGCACCAGCCTGAACTCGTAGTATTCGAGGTAGCGCAGCCCCCCGTGGATCAGCTTGGTGCTCGCCGACGACGTGGCGCTGCCGAGGTCGCCCTGCTCGCACAGCACGACCGAGAAGCCGCGGCCGGCCGCGTCGCGCGCGATGCCGGCGCCGTTCACTCCGCCGCCGATGACGAGGATGTCGACCGGATCGCCGGTCATTCATCGTCCTCCCTGACCGCCGGGCGTTCGTTCGCCCCGCTTGAATTTTCGCTATGGAAGGCTATCGGCCTGATTTGCGTTCGTAAAGGAAAATTCATGTTCGTTTTCGAAGATCTCCACCTCTCCCTCGTCTCCCGGCACATGGACGCGGCAGTCGCTGGCGGCGATGACGTCGGCCATGGCGGCGGGCGGCGGGCGGTCGGTGAACAGCTCGTGCACTTCGCCGATATGGCCGAGGCGGATCATGGCGCTGCGGCCGAACTTGGTGTGGTCGGTGACCAGGAAGACGCGGCGCGAGTTCTCGATGATCGTGCGGGCGACGCGGACCTCCTGGTAGTCGTAGTCGAGCAG
>NZ_DASYHS010000097.1:0-15079 GCF_035998295.1 Arenibaculum sp.
GTGGCACGGAACTTGTTTTCCCCTATGCCCGAGCGAACATCCTGCGAGGGGAGAAACCCATGTCGAACTCGATCAATACCAACATCGGCGCGATGGTGGCGCTGCGGAACCTCAACAACGTCGGCGACGCGTTGACCGCCACCAACAAGCGCATCAGCACCGGCTACAACGTCTCCGACGCCTATGACGACGGCGCCTCCTATGCCGTCGCCCAGGGCCTGCGCGGCGACATGGCCGCCCTCGGCGCGGTCAACGAACGCCTCTCGGTCGGCAAGGGCATGATCGACGTGGCGGTGAAGGCGGGCGAGAACATCTCGAAGACGCTGATCGACATCCGCTCGGTGCTGACCAAGCTGGCCGACCAGGCATTGACCGACGCCGACCGCACCAACTACGAGAACCAGTACGCGACGCTGAAGAGCGACATCCTGTCGTTCATCCAGGACGCCAAGTACAACAACGTCACCCTGATCAACACGAGCGCCAACCAGTCGCTCATCTCGAACGTCGACGGCGGCAACATCACGATCTCCGCCCAGAACCTGATGTCCAACGTCTACAGCCAGCTCAGCGCCGCCAACACCTACACCGCGGCCGCGGGCCTGATCGGCTCGACCGGCGCGCTCGGCACCGCCGAGACGAACCTCGGCCGCTCCATGAACCAGCTCGCGGCGGACTCGCGCCGCGTGACCAACCAGATCAACTTCAACAGCGCCATCAACGACGCGACGAAGACCGGCCTGGGCGCGATCGTCGACGCCGACCTGGCGAAGGAGAGCGCGATGCTCCAGGCCCTGCAGGTAAAGCAGCAGCTCGCCTCCCAGGCCCTGTCGATCGCGAACCAGGCGCCCCAGTCGCTGCTCGGCCTGTTCCGCGGGTAACGGACCGCCGGCCGGGTGGCCGGCGCCCGCTCTCCCTCGCCTGCGGCGGCGGCTTCCCGGAGCCGCCGCCCGTCAGGGCTCCTCGGCCAGGATCACCCTCTCCACGGCCACCACGCCGTCCGCCTCGAGACGGATCTCCCGTCCGGGATGCAGGATCGCGACCGTCACCCCCGCGGCTCCGCGCGACGGCGCCAGCCGCCCGACGAGGAACCGTCCTCCCGCCAGGCGGACGACGACCGCGTCGCCGGCCCTCGGCGTGCGGTAGGGGTGGACGAACAGAAGCTGTCCCGCCTCGTATTTCGGCGCCATGTCCCCGTTCGGCATGCGGACCGCATAGGCCCCGGAGATGCCCGACAGCGGCGCCGGGCGCCAGACCCGCTCCGGCGCCTCGGCCGTCTCCACGAAGATACCGACGGCGTCTCCATTGCGGACGCTGTAGCGACCGAATCCACGCAGCGGCAACGTATCCAAGTTCGTATCCGTATCCGTCATCACGGATACGGCGGGCCCGCTGTATCCAAGCTCGTATCCGGCGCCGTATCCAGTTTCATATCCGGCCGTATCCGGCGCCGGTCGGCCGGCCGTGTCCGGCTCGGATAGCCGGGGAGTCGCTGCCGGTTCCGGTCGCCGTTGCCGCGTATCCACCCGTGCGGCCGGAGGACCGGATGCCGACAATGCCTCCGGCTCGACCTCCAAAGCCTCGGCAACGCGCCGTATCCAGTCCCCGGTCAGCCGCCGGGAGCCGCGCTCCAACTTGTCGATCTGAGGCTTGGACGCGCCGACCCGGTCCGCGAGTTGCTGCAGGGACCACCCCCGCGCCTGCCGCAGTGCCCGGATACGCTCTCCACCCATTTCCGTATCCATATCCACGTCCGGATATTCGTATCCAACTGCTCAGGATCGTATCCGCTTCCCAGCGGCAGGTCGATCCCTCTCCCGGATATGTGGCTTGGCGGCAACAGGCATTAAATCTCAGCCCGCCCGCTGTGGATAAGGTGTGCGCAAAAGGCCTGTGGATAACCTGTGGGAATCCGAGGCTGTGGATAACCTGTGGGTGGAATGCCCTGTGGATAACCCCGGGACAACTCCAAGCCCGGAAAGCTTCCTGCCCCGCCCCTAGGGAAAACAAGGGCTTGCGAGCGTTTCTTCGAGTCCGCCCCGGCGGGCCGCTGCGGAGCGGCCATCAATACCGTGCCGGAAGTTCTCCTTTTCTTAACGCGGCGGCGCCAAAATCGGAAGAGACGGATGCGCCCACCGGCCGGGCGCGAGGAGGGACCCGCATGAAAGGGAGACGATGGGCGGCGTCGGCGGCATTCATGCTCGCCCTGCTCTGCCCCACCCTTCCGGCCTCGGCTTCGCAGGCCGAAGCCCGCGACGTGGCGGTCGCCGCCAACTGCCCGCCCTCCAGGATCGAGGAGGTCCGGCGCACGGTCGGCAATGCCGGCGAGACGGTCTACCGGGTCGAATGCGCAGGCACGGAAGGGCTCGCGGTGCTGGTCCAGTGCAGGATGCGCCAATGCGTGCTGCTGCGCTGATCCGCCCTGCCCTGCTCGGCGCCCTGGCGATGCTCGTCGCGGGCTGCGGCGCGTCCGAGCTCGCGGTCCTCGCGGCGTCCACGAGCGTCCTCGTGGCGACCGACAAGACCGTTACCGACCACGCGGTGTCGCTCGCGACCGGCGAGGACTGCAGCATCGTCGCCTACGAGCGGGACCGCACGTATTGCCGTCCCCACCCGCCGGCGCTGGAGGTGACGAGCGAGCCGCTCTATTGCTACCGGACGCTGGCGGACGTGGAGTGCCTCGCGACGCCGGACCCCCATGGCGGCAATCCCGCCGCGGTCGGCGGGCAGTTCCGGCGCCAGGTCGTCCGGCAGGCCGGGGCGCCCTGAGCCCGTTGCCTCAGTCGCCGCGGCGGCGCTTGTAGAGGGCGGCGAGCGCCTTCATCGTCTGGACGTGCCGGTCCCCGGCCTTGGTCGCCGGCGCCGGGTTCAGCGTGCCCAGGACGATGCCGCGCGCCGTGTCGCCGCCGGTCGGGCCCGCCGACGCGCTGCGCGCGGGTGGCGGCCCACCCTCGCGGCTCGCCAGCTTCGCGAGCACGAGGTCGAGCGCTTCCGGGCTCAGCTGCTGCTGGCCGCCCGACGCCCCGTTGCGGACCGGGCGCGTCGCACGCTCGACCGCGCCGGTCACGATCGCCTTCATGAACGGCGCCGCGAGCCCCCTGAGAAGCCGGTCGTCGGTCTGCGCCCAGGTCAGCAGGATGCGCTGCGCGCGCGCGCGGCTGCCCTCCGCTGCGGCCACGGCCTCGCGGATCTTGGCGGCGACGTAAGAATCGGACATGACAGCTGGCACTCCCTCGCCGGAAAGGCCAGTGTTCCGGTGCCGGAGTTAACAAATGCTTGACCCGCGGGGCGGCGACGTACGAGGGCGCTGCCATCCCGGCGCCCAGCGTCTATAATGCCGACCATGCTGCTAGAAATCTTCAGCGACCTGGTCTGCCCCTGGTGCTACATCGGCAAGCACCGCCTCGAACGCGCGCTGGCCGACAGGCCCCACGTCCCGGTCGAGCGGCGCTGGCAACCTTTCGAGCTCAACCCCGACATGCCGATGGCGGGCCTGGACCGCACGGCCTATCTCGCGGCGAAGTTCGGCGGGGTCGAGCGCGCCCGCCAGATCTACTCGGTGATCGAGGAGACGGCCGCCCGCGACGGGCTGCCGATCGCCCTCGACCGCATCCGCAGGACGCCCAACACCTTCGACGCCCACCGCCTCGTCCGCTTCGCCGAGCGCAGGGGCCTGGCGGACCGGCTCACCTCGCGGCTGTTCCAGGCCTATTTCGTGGAGGGCGCCGACATCGGCGACCGCGAGGTGCTGGCCGCCGCCGCCGCCGAGATCGGGCTCGACGGGGACGAGGCGCTGTGCCACCTCGGCGACGGGGCGGATTCCGCCGCCGTGCGCGCCTCGCAGTCCGTCGCCCGCCAGCTCGGCATCCAGGCCGTCCCCTGCTTCGTGTTCGACCGGCGCTACGCGCTGTCCGGCGCGCAGGAGCCGGTCGCCTTCCTGCCCTTCCTCGACCTCGCCGCGGACGGCGAGACGGTGCTGGGCACGGCCGTCTGAGCCGCCCGCCCCCGATCCGCCCGCCTTCGAGCCATCCGCGTCAGGCAGCCAGCTTGGCGAGGTCCTGCATCAGCCGGTGGACGCCCGCGACCCGCTGCGCCGCCTCGTCCCATGTCCGGGTGTAGACGATCTTGAAGTCCGGGCGCAGCTTCGCGGTCCCGGCCTGCTCCGACAGGTAGCGCACCAGCCGGTCGGGATGGCCGAAGGTGTTGTTGCGGAAGGACAGCAGCGCCCCCTTGGGCCCGGCGTCCACCCGCTCGATATTAGCCTGCCGGCACAACTGCTTGATCGCGATCACCTGCAGCAGGTTCTCGACCTCACGCGGCAGCGGGCCGAAGCGGTCGATCAGCTCGGCCGCGAAGCCGTCGATCTCGGCCCGGTCGACGAGGTCCGCCAGCCGCCGGTACAGCCCGAGGCGGACGTTCAGGTCCGCCACGTAGGCTTCCGGGATCAGCACCGGCATGCCGAGATTGATGTTGGGCGTCCAGGTGGCGTCCGGCCCGCCCGACGCGCCGTCCAGCCCGCCCGCCCGCGCGGCGGCCACCGCCTCCTCCAGCATGTGCTGGTAGAGTTCGACCCCCACCTCCTTGACGTGCCCGGACTGCTCCTCGCCCAGCAGGTTGCCGGCGCCCCGGATGTCCATGTCGTGGCTCGCGAGTTGGAAGCCGGCGCCCAGGCTGTCCAGCGTCTCGATCACGTGCAGCCGCTGCTGGGCGGTCTGGGTCAGCACCGTGCGCGGGGCGTAGGTCAGGTAGGCGTAGCCGCGGACCTTCGCCCGCCCGACCCGGCCGCGGAGCTGGTAGAGCTGGGCCAGCCCGAACATGTCGGCGCGGTGGATGATCAGCGTGTTGGCGTTCGGGATGTCGAGCCCGCTCTCGACGATGTTGGTCGACAGCAGGACGTTGTACTGGCCCTCGTCGAAGGCGGTCATCACCTCCTCGAGCTGGGTGGCCGCCAACTGCCCGTGGGCGACGACGACCTTGACCTCGGGCACCAGCTCGGCCAGGCGCTCCTGGACGCGCGGCAGGTCCTCCAGCCGCGGGCAGACGTAGAAGGTCTGGCCGCCGCGGTAGTGCTCGCGCAGGATGGCCTCGCGGATCACGACCGGGTCGAAGGGGAGCACGAAGGTGCGCACGGCCAGGCGGTCCACCGGCGGCGTCGCGATCAGGCTCAGCTCGCGCACCCCGGCCAGCGCCATCTGCAGCGTCCGCGGGATCGGCGTCGCGGTCAGCGTCAGCACGTGCACGTCGGCCCGGAGCTCCTTCAGCCGCTCCTTCTGCTTGACCCCGAAATGCTGCTCCTCGTCGACGATCACGAGGCCGAGATGCTTGAACGTCACCGTCTTGGACAGCAGCGCGTGCGTGCCGACCACGATGTCGACCGTCCCCGCGGCCAGCCCGTCCTTGACCTGCTTCTGCTCCTTCGCCGGCACCATGCGCGACAACTGGCCGACGCGCACCGGCAGGCCGGCGAAGCGCCGCTCGAAGCTGCGGTGGTGCTGGCGCGCCAGCAGGGTCGTCGGCACGACGACCGCGACCTGCAGGCCGGCCATCGCCGCCAGGAACGCGGCGCGCAGCGCGACCTCGGTCTTGCCGAACCCGACGTCGCCGCACACCAGCCGGTCCATCGGCCGGCCGGACTGCAGGTCCCCCATCACGTCCTCGATCGCGCGGAGCTGGTCCTCGGTCTCGGGATAGGGGAAGCGTGCGGCGAACTCGGCATACATGCCGTCCGGCGCGGTGACCGCCTCCGCCGTGCGCAGCTCGCGCTCGGCCGCGATGCGGATCAGCCCGTCGGCCATGTCCATGATCCGCTTCTTGACCCGGGCCTTGCGCGCCTGCCACGCCGTCCCGCCGAGCCGGTCGAGCTGCGCCCCCGCCTCGTCCGAGCCGTAGCGCGACAGCAGCTCCAGGTTCTCGACCGGCAGGTACAGCTTGTCCCCGCCCTCGTAGAGGATGCGCAGGCAGTCGTGCGGCGCGCCCGACACCGCGATCGTCTCCAGCCCGTCGAAGCGGCCGATGCCGTGGTCGACATGGACGACGAAGTCGCCCTCGTTGAGGGTCGACAGCTCGGCGATGAAGTTGGCGGCGCGCCGGCGCTTCTTGGCCGGCCGCACCAGTCGGTCGCCGAGGATGTCCTGCTCCGTGACGACCTGCAGGTCGCTGGCGGAGAAGCCCGATTCGATGCCCAGCACGACCAGCGCCGCGCTGCGGCGGTCGAGCCGGCGGGCGGCGTCCCAGCTCTCGGCCACCTCCAGCCGGTCGATGCCGTGCTCGCGCAGCACCGTCAGCAGCCGGTCCCGGGCGCCGATGCTGTAGGCCGCCACCAGCACCCGGCGGTCGGCGCGCTGGACCTCCTGGATGAAGGCCTTGACCGCGTCGAACACGTTTACGCCCGGCAGCGCGCGGGCGTCGGAGAAGTCGCGCCCGCGGCGCCCGCCGGCGTCCACCCCCTCCGCGGCACCCTCCGGCAGCGCGAAGGGCGAGAGCTGGCCGATAGCGCGCCCAGCCAGCACCGCGTCCCAGGCCGCGCGGTCGAGATAGAGCATGTGCGACGGCAGCGGCTTGTAGACCGGGACGCTCGCCTTGCGCTCGGTCTGCTGCAGCATCTGGCGGGCATGGTGGAAGTCGGCGATCTGCTGGAACCGTGCCTCGCAGGCTTCGTCGGCCTGGGGATCGAGGGTGACGGCGGCACCGGGCAGGTAGTCGAGCAGCGTGTCCATCGCGCCGTGGAACAGCGGCAGCCAGTGCTCCATCCCCGCGTGCTTGCGCCCGGCGCTGACCGCCTCGTACAGCGGATCGTCGTCGAGCACGGCCCCGAACAGCTCGCGGTACCCGGCGCGGAACCGGTGCACCGAAGCCTCGTCCAGGAACACCTCGGAGACGGGCTTCAGCGTGAACCCGTCGCATTTCTCGGTCGTGCGCTGGCTCATGGGATCGAACCGGCGCACCCCCTCGAGCTCGTCGCCGAACAGGTCGAGGCGCAGCGGCTCGTCGGTCCCGGGCGGGAACAGGTCGACGATGCCGCCGCGGACCGCGTACTCGCCGGGCTCGCGCACGGTCTGCGCCCGGGTGTAGCCGTTGTCGGCGAGATAGCGCTGGAGCGCATCGACGTCGACCCGGCCGCCGACCCGCGCGACGAAGGCGGCGTTCCCGAACGCCGAGCGGGGCGGGACCTTCTGGACGACCGCGTTGACGGTCGTCAGCACCAGGCGCGGTGCCGCGTCCGCGGCCGGGGAGAGCAGCCTGGTCAGCGCGTCGACCCGGCGGCTCGCGATCTCGCCGTTCGGCGACACGCGGTCGTAGGGAAGGCAGTCCCAGGCCGGGAACTGAACGACCTCCAGTTCCGGCGCGAAGAAGGCGAGCGTCTCGGCCAGCTTGGCGAGCCGGACGTCGTCGAGCGCCACATGGACGAGCGGGCCCCGCTTCGCCAGGTCGGCGAGCACCCGGGCGTCGTGGCCTTCCGGCGTTCCGGCGATCAGCAGCCGGCCGGGCGTTCCCGGATCGAGATGGATCTTGGCCAAGGGAGGACGATCAGTATTTCTCGGGAGAGAAGGCGGAGGCGACCAGCAGCCGCATGACGTCGCTGTCGTGCTCGGCCGGGACCGGCTCGCGCCCCGTCATCCAGTTGTAGACGTCCGGGTCGCTCAATTCGAGCAGCCGCTCGTAGCGGTCGAGCTGCTCGGGCGTGAAGCCCGGCACGTAGCGGTCCGCGAAGCGCCCCATGATCAGGTCGGCTTCGCGGGTGCCGCGGTGCCAGCTCCGGAAGGTCAGCCGCTTGCGGCGGATCTCCGTCGCGTCTGCGGTCGTCTCGGTCGACATGGGCATGTGGCTCTTGATACGAAACGTCCTACGATATAGAGCCCCTGCGCGGTCCTGTCACCATGGGGCGCCCGTTTCGAGATCACGACCCTTGCGCCCATCGATCCTGTATCCCCTGTTCGCGCCGGTCGGCACCCTGAAGGGTCTCGGCCCCAAGCTCGGCCGCCTGGCTGAAAAGCTGGCGGGCCCGCACGTCGTCGACCTGTTGTGGCACCTGCCGACGGGCCTGATCGACCGCCACTTCGCGCCGAAGGTCGCCGAGGCGCCGGACGGGCGGATCTGCACGCTCACGGTCCGCATCGACCAGCACCTCGTCCCGCCGAGCACGCGCCAGCCCTACCGGGTCCTGGCCTCGGACGAGAGCGGCACGATCGAGCTCGCCTATTTCCGCGGCCGTGCCGACTGGCTCGGCAAGCTGTTGCCGATCGGCGCCGAGATGGTGGTGTCCGGCCGCGTCGAATGGTTCAACGGCCGTCCCCAGATCGTGCATCCCGACCACGTCAGCCCGGCCGAGGCCGCGGGCCAGGTCGAGATGGTCGAGCCGGTGTACCCGCTCACCGCGGGGCTGACGCCGAAGACGCTGCGCAAGGCGGTGCTGTCGGCCGTCGCGGCGGCCCCCGACCTTCCGGAATGGCTCGACCCGCACTGGCTGCAGCGCCGCGCCTGGCCGTCCTGGCGCGAGTCGGTCCGCCTCGCCCATTCGCCCGGCGACGAGGCGGCCGTCGACGCCATGGCGCCGGCGCGCGCGCGCCTCGCCTTCGACGAGCTGCTGGCTAACCAGCTCGCCCTGGCGCTCGTGCGCGAGCATCAGCGCCGCATCTCCGGCCGCGCCGTCGCCGGGCACGGGGAGCTGCGTGCCGCTGTCCTGGCCTCCCTGCCCTTCGCGCCGACAGGCGCCCAGCTCCGTGCGGTCGCGGAGATCGAGACGGACATGGCGTCGGACCGGCGCATGCTCCGCCTCCTCCAGGGCGACGTCGGCAGCGGCAAGACGCTGGTGGCGCTGCTGGCGATGCTGAACGCCGTCGAGGCCGGGGGCCAGGCGGCGCTGATGGCGCCGACCGAGATCCTCGCCCGCCAGCATCACGACACGCTGGCCCCGCTCGCGGCCGCCGCCGGGGTCGAGGTCGCGGTGCTGACCAGCCGCGACAAGGGCAAGGCGCGGGCGGCGCTGCTGGAGCGCCTGGCCGAAGGCCGTATCGGCATCCTGGTCGGAACGCACGCCCTGTTCCAGGAGGACGTGGCCTTCCGCGACCTGGCGCTCGCCGTCATCGACGAGCAGCACCGCTTCGGCGTCCACCAGCGCCTCCAGCTCTCGGCCAAGGGCCGGGCCGTCGACATCCTGGTGATGACGGCGACGCCGATCCCCCGCACCCTGACCCTGACCGCCTATGGCGACATGGACGTGTCGCGCCTGACCGAGAAGCCGCCCGGCCGCCAGCCGGTCGTGACCCGCACGATCGCGCTCGACCGGCTCGGCGACGTCGTGTCCGGCGTCGCGCGCAAGGTCGCGGAGGGCGCGCGGGCCTACTGGGTCTGCCCGCTGGTGGAGGAGTCGGAGCAGGTCGACATTGCCGCCGCCACCGACCGCTACGCCCATCTGCGCGAGGTGTTCGGCGCCCGGGTCGGGCTCGTCCACGGCAAGATGAAGGCGGCGGAAAAGGACGCCGTGATGGCGGCCTTCGCCGAAGGCGCGCTCGACGTGCTGGTCGCGACCACCGTGATCGAGGTGGGCGTCGACGTGCCCGCGGCGACGGTCATGGTGATCGAGCACGCCGAGCGCTTCGGCCTCGCCCAGCTCCACCAGCTCCGCGGCCGCGTCGGCCGCGGCACCGGCGCCTCAACCTGCCTGCTGCTGTTCGACCAGCCGCTGGGCGAGACCGCGCGTTCGCGCCTCGCGATCATGCGCGACACCGAGGACGGGTTCCGTATCGCCGAGGAGGACCTGAAGCTTCGCGGCGCCGGCGAGGTGCTGGGCACGCGCCAGAGCGGCATGCCGGAGTTCCGCCTCGCCGACCTCGCCCACCATTCGGAACTGCTCGAGGTGGCCCGCGACGACGCCCGCCTGGTCCTGGAGCGGGACCCGGAACTCAAGAGCCCCCGCGGCGAGGCGCTGAGGACCCTGCTCTACCTGTTCGAACGCGACCAGGCCGTCCGCTATCTCAGATCGGGCTGACCCGGACCGTTCCCCGTCTCGACCTCGCCGCGAGGAAGCCCGCCCCGCTCGCCATGGCGGCCAAGCCCAGCGCCGTCCCCCCGAACGCCGCCGGGTAGCCGGAGGCTTCGATCCAGGGCTGACTGACCAGCGGCGACACGAACTGGCCGACGAAGATGCTCGCCGTCAGCCCGCCGGCGACGCGGCCACGGACCGCGAGCGGTGCTGCGGCCATTGCGCCCGCCATCAGGCTGGGCATGATCGTGCCCAGGCCGAGCCCCGACACCGCGACGGCGACCACGACGGCGGCATAGGACTCCGCCGACGCCACGAGCCCGTAGCCCGCGGCCATGAGGCCGAAGCCGGCGGCGAACATGCCCATGATCCCGACGCGGCCGCGCGCCCGGCCATAGACGAGGGCGGACCCGGCCGACGCCAGGTTGAGGGCACCTATGGCGAGGCCGGCCTGGCTCGGCGACTCGGTGCCGAGGGCCTGGAGAAGGAACGGAAGCTGGGTCGGAATCAGGTAGAAGGCGACGCTGTTGAGAGCCGCCGCCGCGAAGACCGCCGTCACAGCGATCCGCCACCCCCCGGCGGCTGGCCGGTCCGATGCCGGGTCGGCGCCCGGCGCCGGGCGCGACGGCTCGCGGATGTAGAGGATGACGGCCGGCACCAGCGCCAGCGCGATGCCGTAGACCGCGAACGGCGCGCGCCAGTGGATCTCGGCGAGCAGGCCGCCGCCCGTTATGAACACGAGCCCGCCGAACCCCACGAAGGCCGCCTGCAGGCCCATGAACCGGTCCCGCTCCCTGCCTTGGAAATAGTCGCCGGCGAGGGCCGTCCCGGTCGTCATGATGCCCGCGACGGCCATGCCCAGCAGCGCCCTGCCGACGAGAAGGCCCTCGAGCGTGTCCAGCACCAGCCCCGACATGCCGGCGAACCCGTAGAGGACGATCGTGCCGATCAGCAGCCGCCGCCGGCCGAACCGGTCCGCGATGCTCCCCGCGAGCGGCGCGCACAGCGCGATCAGGAGCGCCGGCACCGTCAGCACGAAGCGGGTCAGCAGCTCGACGTCGGGGGTTCCGGCGAAATGCGCCTCGATGGACGGCAGCGACGGCGAGATGGTTGCGGCCGACATGACGGTGAGGGTGGCGACGAAGAGAAGCGTGGCCTTCCCCGCGGTGGGGGCGCCACGGGGCATCCCGGTGCTCATCGGTCTGTGCTCCAAGCCGTTCGACGGAGCAGGAGTGATGAGACCTCGACTTTGGTTGAGGTCAAGGGGCTTGCGGCCCACGCTCAGACGACTTCGCTCGGCGCCAGCCCCTCTTCCTGTTCCAGCACCGCGGCGATCCGGCCCAGGGCCCCCGCGAGGACGTCCCGGTCGGGCGCCGCCCCCAGCGAGATGCGCAAGGCCTCGACCGGCGCCGGACCCGCGGCGAAGGAGGCCCCCGGGACCACCGCCAGCCCCAGGCGGCGGACCTGTTCGGCGAAGGCCGGCGCGTTCCACGCCTGGGGCAGCCGCAGCCAGACGTGATGGCCGTCGGCATGCGCGGCCGTCGACCCCGCCGGCAGCACCGATGCCGCCATCCGCTGGCGCTCGCGGCTTTCCGCCCGGATCGCGTCCAGCATCGCCCTGGCCGTGCCGTCCGGAACCCACCGCGCGATCACCGCGGCCGACAGCGGCGGCGCCATCTGCGCCGTCGCCCGCAGCGCGGCCTGGCCGCGGCGCGCCTGGACCGCGTCGGGCGCCACCACATAGGCGATCCGCAGGCCCGGGAACAGGCACTTCGACACGGTCGAGACATACCAGGTCGACTCGGGAACGAAGGTGGCGAGCGGCGGGAGGGGCGCCGCCGGCAGCAGGCCATACGCGTCGTCCTCGATGATCGTGAGGCGACGGCGCCGCGCGACCGCCGCCACCGCCTCGCGCCGCGCGAGCGACATCGTGGCGGTGGTCGGGTTCTGGATCGTCGGGATGCAGTAGAGGACCTTGGCCCCCAGGCGCTCGCATGCCTCGTCCAGGGCATCCGGCACCAGCCCCTCCTCATCCATGGGCAGTCCCTGCAGGCGGAGGCCGGCCTGGCGGGCGGCGGCCAGCAGGCCGGGGTAGGTGAAGGCCTCCGTGAGGATCACGTCGCCGGCCCGGGCGACGGCGGTGAGGAGCGCCATGATCGCCGCCTGCGCGCCGCCCGACAGCAGCACCCGCTCGGCCTCCAGGCCCGGGATCAGGGGGGCCAGCCACGCCGCGCCGACCGCCCTGTCCGCGGGACCGCCCCCGCCGGGGTGGTAGCTGAGGAGGCGTGCCAGGTCGCCGCGCCGCAATACGGACGCCATCGTCCGCGCCAGCCTCACCTGGATCGCCGCGGCCGGAGGCTGCGGCGGCATGTTCATGGAGAGGTCGGTCTCGACCCGGGCCGATGCCCCCGCCGCCGGCGACGCACGGACGGACGTGCCGCGGCCGACCTCGGCATCGATCAGCCCCCGGCGCCGCGCCTCGGCATAGGCGCGCGTGACCGTGGTCAGGTCGACGCCGAGCGCCGCCGCGAGGGAACGGTGCGTCGGCAGGCGCTGGCCGGGGTTCAGAACGCCCGCCGCGATGTCGGCTTCCAAGGCCTCGACGACCGCCAGGTAGATGGGCCCGGACGTCGTGATCTCGGGAACCCATTCCGGCGGGGGAGCGCCCCTCTTCATGCTGCCTTCCAAGGATGGGATCGGAATGTAGGGCTTCCAGGCAAACTCCGGTTCCACTTACGAGCTACTGCCGCGGACGGTCGCCGGCCTCCTCGTCCGGTGCGGCGAGGCGTCCCTCCTGGGCCTTGTTGATGTACTGCGAGCAGACGAGCCATCCCTTCAAGGGACGCAGCAGGGCGCAGCAGGAGCCGAACATGAGCGTCAGCGTCACCGCGAGATTGATCCATAGCGGCACGCCCAAGGAAATCTCCATCCAGGCGGCGAGGGCGACCACGGGGAAACTCACGATGGACATCGTGAAGAACGCCGGTCCGTCGGCAGGGTCCGCAAAGGAAAGATCGAGCCCGCAGACGTCGCATCTCTCCGCCAGCCTCAGGAATCCCGCGAAGATGCGCCCCTGGTGGCAGCGCGGGCAAAGGCCCCTGATCCCCAGCCCGAAGGGGCTCCTGGCGCCGGGACCGTGTTCCGTCGTCATGCCGTCTCCATTGTACGGATAATGCGCAGCCGCATTGTAGGGATTATCGGCAGGAACAAGATACCTCCATATCGCATGGCTGCCGTCGGTTCCCGGCACATGCCCGCTTTGCACCGAGAGCAATATACGAATTGCACCGAGGCTATGCCCGCAGCACTGTCGCAGGCGCAGCCCACAACCGGAGTACGGCCCCCGTGATCGCCGCAACCTCGCTCGCCGCGTTCGCCCTCGTCGCCCTCGGCATGGTCCTGACGCCCGGGCCGAACATGATCTATCTGGTGTCGCGCTCGATCGTCCAGGGCCGGCGGGCCGGCTTCGTCTCGCTGCTCGGCGTGATCGCCGGCTTCGTTTTCTACATGCTGTGCGCGGCGTTCGGGCTCACGGCCCTGCTGTTCGCGGTCCCGTTCGCCTACGAGGCGATCCGCTGGGCCGGCGCCGCCTATCTCTTGTGGCTGGCCTGGAGCGCCGTCAGGCCGGGGGCCCGCTCGGTGCTCGAGCCGCGCCTGGACCTCCCCGTGGACCGGCCGCGCCGGTTGTTCGCGATGGGGTTCCTGACCAACCTGCTCAACCCGAAGATCGCGGTGCTCTATCTCTCGCTGCTGCCGCAGTTCCTGGACCCGGCGGCCGGGCACGTCCTGCTCCAGAGCGTCGTTCTCGGCCTGACGCAGATCACGGTCAGCTTCACCGTCAATCTCGCGATCGTGCTGACGGCGGGCTCGGCCGCCGCCTGGATCGCGGGCCGGCCCTCCTGGCTGAAGGCCCAGCGCTGGGTCATGGCCGGCGTCCTCGGCGCGCTGGCGGTGCGGCTCGCATTGGAGCGGCGGCCCGCCTGAGCGACTACCTTCAGCCGGCCTCGCGCTCGTCGACCAGCACCCGCTGCTCCGCCTCGATGACGGGCGGGATCACCTTACGCACCTGCTGTTCGGGCGGCCGACGGTCCGGCGGCGTGACGATGCCGCCGGACACCACCATCTTGATGCCTTCCTCGATCGTCATGTCCAGGACGTGGATGTCCGAGCGGGGAAAGAACAGCAGGAACCCGGAGGTCGGGTTCGGCGTCGTCGGCACGAACACGTTGACGACGTCGTCGGTGGTCAGGTTCTGGACCTCGCCCTTGGTGTGGCCGGTGATGAAGCCGAGCGCCCAGATGCCGCGGCGCGGGTACTCGATCAGCACGACCTCCCGGAACGCCTGGGACTGGTTTGCGAGCACCGTCTCGAAGATCTGCTTCGTCGCCCCGTAGACGCTGCGGACCACGGGCATGCGGGCGAGGATGCCCTCGCTCGCGCGGACCAGCAGGCGCCCCACGTAGCCCGCCGTCAGCATGCCGATCAGCGTCAGGGTCACGAACACGACCACGACGCCCAGCCCCGGGATCGTGAACGGAAGATAGGTCTCGGGGTTGTAGCGCGCCGGGATCAGCGGCGTGACGGAATCATCCACGAACGCGACGAACAGCCACGCCAGGTAGAGGGTCAGCGAGATCGGGGCCGTGACCAGGATTCCCGCCAGGAAGTAGGCGCGCAGCCGCGCCCCGAAACCAAGTCTCCGGCGTTTTGCCGCCTTCTCCCTGGGCTGCGGGTCGGCGCCTTGCGGCTCGAAGGGCTCGGTCACGGGGATCACCGTCGAAAGGAGGCGTGCGTGCATACTGATATAAGGTGGCATCGGGCTCAATGGGAGTGGTGGCGCGGCCCGCATCGCGCTTTACGTCCCGGGAGCGCCCTGTATGCTTCGCCCGAGATCCCAAGGATGACCCCCGTGACCGAGCCCCAGCATCCGCCCGTCCAGTCCCTCGACGCCATCGCCCTGCTCGGACCGCTCGGCGCGCAGGAACGGGCCTCGGTCGCGCGCCAGTGCGCATGGCGCCGCTACCGGGAGGACGAGCAGATCATCGACCACATGAGCGACACCCACGACGTCTGCTTCGTCGTCGGCGGGCGCGTCCG